>JAVEEO010000337.1 GCA_030840415.1 Pseudonocardiales bacterium
CTCTCACAGGGTGATTTCGTGGCGGTGGCCCGGTTGGAGGCGATCTTCGCCACCAGCCCGCTGGTCCACCAGATCTTCGTCTACGGCAGCGGCGAGCAGTCCTACCTGCTCGCCGTGGTCGTCGCCGACACCACCGTCCTCGATGGCACCTCTGCCGGCGCTCCGGACGAGGCCGGCCTGCGCGCGGCGGTGCTCGCCTCGTTGCGCGAGTGCGCCGAGCGCGAGGGGCTGCGCAGCTGGGAGACCCCGCGCGACGTCCTGATCGAGGGAGAACCGTTCAGTACGGCCAACGGGCTGCTGTCGGGGATCGGCAAGCTGCGGCGCCCGGCGTTGACGGCGCGCTACGGGCCGCGCCTGGAGGAGCTCTACGCCGACGGCGCCACCCGGCGGGCCGAGCTGGCCGGCCGGCTGCGCGACGAGCGGGACCGGCGGCCGGTCCTGGAGATCGTGCTGGAGGCCGCCCGGCTGGCCGCCGGGTCCGAGGGCGCCCCCGCCGAGGCGACCTGGTCGTTCGCCGACCTCGGCGGGGACTCGCTGTCGGCGCACACCTTCTCGATGCTGCTCACCTCCGTCTTCGACGTGGAGGTGCCGATCCGGCTGATCATCGGCCCGACCGCCACGCTGGCCGACGTCGCCGGCCACCTTGCCGCGACCCGCGCCGAACCGTCGCGACGGCCGAGCTTCGAATCGGTGCACTCACCCGGTGCGGACCGGGTGAGCGCCAAGGACCTGCAGCTCGAGGCGTTCTTCGACGACGCGCTGCTCGCCGCTGCCGCCGACCTCGCGCCGGCGCGCACCGACATCGGCACGGTGCTGGTCACCGGTGCCACCGGTTACCTGGGCCGCTTCGTCCTGCTGGACCTGCTCGAGCGGGCGGCGGCCACCGGCGGCCGGGTGGTCTGCGTGGCGCGCGGCACCGATGCCGCCGACGCGCGGCGGCGGGTGCTCGACAGTTTCGGGGACCCGGCCGCCGAGCTGGGCCAGCGGGTCGCCGAGCTCGCCACCGGCCTGGACGTGCTGGCCGGCGACGTCGCGAGCAGCCGGCTCGGCCTGGCCGACGCGCAGTGGCAGCGGGTGTGCGACGACGTCGACCTGGTCGTCCATTCGGCCGCCCTGGTCAACCACGTGCTGCCCTACCCGCAGCTGTTCGACTCCAACGTCCTGGGCACCGCCGAGATCGTCCGGCTGGCCCTGACCGGCCGGCGCAAGCGCGTTGCGTACGTGTCGTCGGTAGCGGCCGCGATGCGGGCCGACGGCACCATCGTCGACGAGCACGCCGACGTCCGCATCGACACCGGCGAGCGGGTGCTCAACGAGGACTACGCCAACGGCTACGCGACCACGAAGTGGGCCGGCGAGGTGCTGCTGCGGGAGGCCCATGACCGCTTCGGGGTGCCGGTCACGGTGTTCCGTCCCGACATGATCCTGGCCCACACCCGGTGGGCGGGCCAGCTCAACGTCGCCGACCGCTTCACCCGGCTGCTGCTCAGCGTGGTCGCGACCGGCCTGGCGCCCGGCTCGTTCTACCGCGGCAGCCCCGACGGGGCCCGCGCCCGGGCGCACTACAGCGGGCTGCCGGTCGACTTCACCGCCGCCGCCATCGTCGCGCTCGCCGTCGAGTCCGCGACCGGCTACCGGGTGTACAACACCCTCAACGCCAACGACGACGGGCTGTCCCTGGACGACTTCGTCGACTGGTTGATCGACGCAGGGGTCGAGATCACCCGCATCGAGGACTTCGGGCAGTGGCGCGACCGCTTCGAGACCGTGCTGCGCTCGCTGTCGCCGAACCGGCGCGCCGCCTCGGTGCTGCCGCTGATGCACGCCTACGCCGAACCCGCCGATCCACGGGTGGGACGTGCGCTGCCCAACGAGTGCTTCGCGGCCGGGGTGCGGCGGCTGGGCGTCGCGACCGGGACGGTGCCGTCGATCTCGCCGGCGTTGATCGGCAAGTACGTCCGTGACCTCGCCTCCCTCGACCTTGTCTGACGTGAGCGCCCCGCACCCGGGCGAGCGGGTCCGGTCGGGACGGGTGCTGGCCTGTGCCTGCCTCGGCTACGGGGTCATCGTCGTCGACATCACCATCGTCAACCTCGCCATCCCGGCGATGCAGCTCAGCCTGCACGCCGGGCTGGCCGCGATGCAGTTGGTGGTCAACGCCTACGTCATCGTGCTGGCCGCGCTGGTGCTGGCCGGTGCCGCCGCCGGCGACCGCTGGGGGGCGGTGACGATGTTCCGCACCGGCGTGACGGTGTTCGGACTGGCCTCGGTGCTGTGCGGAGCCGCCCCGAACGTCGAGCTGCTGATCGGCGCGCGGGTGCTCCAGGGCCTCGGCGCGATCCTGCTGATGCCGGCGACGCTGGTGATGCTCACCCGCGCCTATCCCGAACCCGACCGCCGCGCCAAGGCGATCGCGGTGTGGGCGATGGTCGCTGGGAGTCCGGTGGTGTTCGGCCCGCTGCTCGGCGGTGCGCTCGTCGATCTCGTCGGCTGGCGCGCGATCTTCCTGATCAACATCCCCCTGGTGATCGCCACCCTGCTGCTGGCCCGGCGGCAGATGCCCCCGCAGCGCCACGGCACGGCAGCGCCGCAGGACTTCCCCGGCCAGATCCTGGCTGCCGCGATGCTCGGCGGGGTGGCGGTGGCCCTCACCTACGGTCACGAGCTGGGTTGGCAGCGCGCGCTGCCGCTGTGCGCGGCCGGCATCGCGGTCGCCGCGACGGGTGGCTTCGTGTGGCGGCAACGCACCGCCACCCATCCGCTGCTGCCCCCGGCGCTGCTGCGGGCCCCCGGTTTCGTGGCCTACGCCGTGGTGGGGCTGCTGCTGTTCGCCGGCTACTACGGTCTGGTCTTCGCGATCAGCGTGTTCCTGCAGCAGGTGCGCGACTACGGCCCGTTCGTCAGCGGACTGTGCTTCCTGCCGTCGGCGGTGCCGATCACCGTCATGCCCCTGGTGGCCGGCCGGGTGAACGCCCGGCTCGGGGCCCCGGTGGTGTTGCGGCTGGCGATCGCCGCCACCGCGACGGGCGCGCTGCTGCTGGTCCTGGTCGGGCAGTTGGTGCCGTTCGGCCTGGCGGCGGGGCTGTTCGCGATCGGGGTCGGTTTCGGACTGGCCACCGTGCCGCAGGTCACGCTGCTGATGGCGGCCGCGCCGGCCGAGTGGGCCAGCACGGCCAGCGGCATCCTGACCGTCGGAAGGCAGACCGGCACCATCCTCGGCATCACCGTGTTCGGCGGGCTGCGGACCGGGGACTCGATCCGCCTCCCCGCGCTCGGCGCGCTGGCCGGCTACGGGCTGATGGCCGTCGCGGCGGCGGTCGGCGGCGTGCAACTGGCCCGGCGGGCCCGGGCCGACCGGACGGCACCCGACCCCGCCGGTGCACTCTCGTGACAGGCACCCTGACATGACCCGATCAGATGACCAGGAAGGCGGCACCACATGCGAGGTCACCGTGAGCGATGACCCCACGCTGGCGACCGATTACCACACCGGCCTGCTGTCCAAGGACCTGCCGCACGAGCGGGACCGCCTCGGCCTGCTCGAGCAGTGGGGCGATCCGGAGAGCCAGGCCGTCCTGGCGCAGTGCGGCCTGCACCCGGCCTCGCGCTGTCTGGAGATCGGCGCCGGGGCGGGCTCGATCGCGCGCTGGCTGGCCGGGCAGTGCCCCGACGGGTGGGTGGTCGCCGTCGACAGCGATGCCCGCTACCTCGACGGGCCGCCGCAGCCGGCGCTCGAATGGTGCCAGGAGGACATCGGCACCCTCGAGTTCGACGACGACTCGTTCGACCTGATCCACTCCCGGATGACCTTCTGCCACCTCGGCAACCGCCGGGAGATGCTCGACCGCGCGTTCCGGTGGCTGCGTCCCGGGGGTTGGCTGGCGATCTGCGACCCGATGCTGATGCCGGCGTCCGCCTCGGCCGACCCGGACGTCCGGCGCTTCTTCGAAGCCACCGAGCATGCCTGGACGGCGCAGGGTTCGGACATGGCCGACTGGGCCCGCGCGCTGCCGGCCCGGCTGGCCGCGGCCGGCTTCACCGACGTCTCGGTGCGGGCTCGTGCCAACGTCATCGGCGACGGCGGCGTCTATGACCGACTGGCCGCGCTGAACATCGAGCAGGAGGGCGGCTACATGGTCGAGCGCGGGCTGGTGCCGGCCGACGTGCACGGCCGGGTGCTGGGGCTGGTGCGTTCGTCGCGACTGGTCGAGCTGCGCTCGATCACCCTCTACGCCTGGGGACGCAAGCCGCTCCCGGACGGGAGCGCTGCGCACTGAGCGGTCCCGGGCAGCAGGGCCTGGACGCCCTCAGGCCGGGACCGGTCAGGGCGTGGTCGCGCCGTTTCGGGCCAGTACCCGCCGGGCCTGCCTGACCAACGGCTCGTCGATGTGCCGGCCGTCGAGGCTGAACACCCCGTGCGCGCTCGCCGCTGCCGCGTCGACGACTCGCCGCGCGGCGCTCAGCTGCTCAGGGGTGGGGGTGAACGCGGCGCGCACCCCGGCACAGTGGCTCGGATGGATGACGGCCTTGACGTCGAAACCGGATTCGGCCGCGTCGCGTGCCTCGCGGGCCAGGCCGTCGAGGTCGAGGTACACCGCGTCGATCGCCAGCCGCCCGGCCGCCGCCGCGGCGTACAGCACGCTGTTGCGCGCGAACGCGGCATGCCCGGTCATGCTGCCGTCCGCGCGCCGGCTGGACGCCGCACCCAGGGCGGCCGCGAGATCCTCCGAGCCCCACATCAGCGCGATGCAGTTCTCGGCCCGGGCGATCGAGGCCGCTTCGAGGATGCCGCGCGGCGTCTCGCACAGCGCGACCACCCGGAAGCCGGCCAGGCTCGTCAACTGCTCGGCCGACTCCGCCTTGGGCAGCATCACGGTGCGCAGGCCGTTCTCGCGCAGGGCGAGCAGGTCGGCGCGGTGTTCGGGGCTGTCGACCGCATTGATCCGGACGATCAACCGGGCCGGATCGGCGACACTGCTCACCGCGTGCCCCAGCTTCCCGCGGGCCGAGGCCTTGCGGTCGGGGACCACGCCGTCCTCGAGGTCGATGATCACGCTGGCGGCCGCCGCGGCTGCCTTGGCGAACCGTTCGGGACGATCCGCCGGGCAGAACAGCCAGTCCGGGCCGGGCGGGGCCGCGCTGAACGGGTCGGGTGCTGGCGTCATGGGTTCTGTTTACACGCGCCCGAGGGTTACACGTGCCCGAGGGTTACACGCGCCCGAGGGTTACACGCGCCCGAGGGTTGCCGTGCTGCCGACGTCCCGGCCGGGTCGAGCCGGGGGCTGAACCGCACACCCCGCGGGACCGCATCCGACCGCGGTACCTGATGAACCCGCATATCCACACTCGCTAGCGTGTGCGGTATGCGGGTTCTCGTCGTCGGTTCCGGTGCTCGCGAGCACGCCCTCTGCCTTGCCCTGGCCGCCGACCCGGCCGTCACCGCGCTGATCTGCGCGCCGGGCAACGCCGGCACCGCGAGCGTCGCCGAGCACCGCCCGCTGAACGCGACCGATCCGGTCGCGGTGGCGGCGCTGGCCACCGAGGTGGCCGCCGACCTGGTGGTGATCGGCCCGGAGGCGCCGCTGGTGGCCGGTGCCGCCGATGCGGTGCGCGCCGCCGGCATCGCGTGCTTCGGGCCGTCGGCACAGGCGGCCCGGCTGGAGGGCAGCAAGGCCTTCGCCAAGGACGTGATGGCCGCGGCCGGGGTGCCGACCGGCCGGGCCAGGGTGTGTGGCAGCGCTGCCGAGGTCGAGGCCGCGCTGGCCGAGTTCGGCCCGCCGTACGTGGTCAAGGACGACGGCCTGGCCGCCGGCAAGGGCGTGGTGGTCACCGATGACCCGCGGCTGGCCGCCGAGCACGCCGCGGCCTGCGGGCGGGTGCTGGTGGAGGAATACCTCGACGGCCCCGAGGTGTCGCTGTTCTGCGTGACCGACGGGGTCAGCGTGCTGCCGCTGCTGCCGGCCCAGGACTTCAAGCGGATCGGTGACGGCGACACCGGGCCCAACACCGGGGGGATGGGCGCCTACGCCCCGCTGGACTGGCTGCCGCCGGGGACCGTCGAGCAGGTGGTGCGCGAGGTGGCCCGGCCCACCGTCGACGAGCTGCGCCGGCGCGGCACACCCTTCACCGGACTGCTCTACGTCGGCCTGGCGATGACGTCGACCGGCCCCCGGGTGATCGAGTTCAACGCCCGGTTCGGCGATCCGGAGACCCAGGTGGTGCTCGCCCTGCTGGATTCGCCGCTGGCCGGGCTGCTGCACGCCGCGGCGACCGGAACGCTGGCCGGCCACCCGCCGCTGCGCTGGCACCCCGGGGCAGCGGTCACCGTGGTGGTCGCGGCGGCCAACTATCCGGGCAGCCCGCGGCTGGACGACCCGATCAGTGGTGGCGACCAGCCGGGGGTGATCCATGCCGGCACCCGGCGAGACGCCGACGGGGTGCTGCGCTCGGCCGGCGGCCGGGTGCTGTCGGCCACCGCCGTTGGCGCCACCCTGGCCGAGGCGCGTGAGGCCGCCTACCGGCTGGTGGCCGGCATCGAACTGGCCGGCAGCCAACACCGCAGCGACATCGCCGCCCCCGGACGGTTGCCGGCCGGGTTCTCAGCCGACGCCTAGCCGGTACCTGTCCGCTCCACGGCTGCCGCGGACTGTCATGGGGGCCTGCCGCCGCGCCGCCCGCCCCTTGCGGGCGTGGCGGCG
>JAVEEO010000382.1 GCA_030840415.1 Pseudonocardiales bacterium
CGCCGGTTGACCTGGCAGCATCGGTTGACCAGGCGGCGCCGGTTGAGCTAGCGGCGCCGGTTGAGCTAGCGGCGCCGGTTGACCTGGCGGCGCCGGTTGACCTGGCGGCCCCGGTTGACCTGGCGGCACCTGTAGAGCAGGCCCCGCTGCCGCCGGCCTTCCTCGGCTCGCTGTCCCCGTCCCGGGCGGCCGACTTCAAGACCTGCCCGCTGCTCTATCGGTTCCGCAGCATCGATCGCCTTCCCGAGACGCCCAGCCGGGCCGCCACCCGGGGCACCGTGGTCCACGCCGTCCTCGAGCACCTGTACGACCTGCCCGCCGACGAGCGCACCGTCGAGCAGGCCCAGGCCGACGTGCTGCCGTCCTGGCAGCAGCTGCTCGAGGCCGAGCCGGGCCTGGCCCAGCTCTTCGACGGCGACGAGGACGGCATCGAGCTGGCGGGCTGGCTCGAGTCGGCCCGCGGGCTGGTGAAGAACTACTTCGACCTGGAGGATCCGCGCCGGCTGGAGCCCGCCGCCCGCGAGGAGCTGGTCGAGGTGGTGCTGGACGGCCTGCGGCTGCGCGGCTACGTCGACCGGTTGGACGTCTCACCGGCCGGCGACCTCCGGGTGGTGGACTACAAGACCGGTTCCATTCCGCGCGAGACGTCCGAAGCCCGGGCGCTGTACCAGATGAAGTTCTACGCACTGGTGCTCTGGCGGACCCGCGGGGTGGTGCCCCGCCAGCTGCGGTTGATCTACCTGGCCGACACCGACACCCTCAGCTATCAGCCCGAGGCCGAGGAGCTGGCCCGTTTCGAGCGCACGTTGCAGGCCATCTGGAAGGCGATCGCGGCAGCCACCCTGACCGGTGACTTCCGGCCCAGCCCGTCTCGGCTGTGCGACTGGTGCTCGCACCAGCAGCTGTGCCCGGCCAAGGGTGGCACTCCCCCGCCGTTCCCGGTCGATGCCCTGGCCGCATCCACCCGGGAGCGTCGCTCGGAGGCTGCCGCTGTTCCCGGCAGCGGCTCAGTCCCAGCCGCCGAACCGACGCCAGCCTCCGTACCGGCCCCCGGCACCACAGCGGTTATCGACGGCTGAACCGGTCCGCGCCAGGCCCGAGCCGGCTGGTCCACGCCAGGCCCGAGCCGGCCGTCCAGGGCGGCTGTCACACGCCGACTGGCGCACGCCGGTTGTCCTCGGGGCGGGTGGCCGCGGTGGGTCAGGCTCGTGCCGGTCCCGCTTCGGCCGGCGGAAGCCGTGCCGTGGCGAGTGTGACGAGGTCGTCGAGCGATACCGCGTCCAGGTCGTCGAGCACGGTCCGGCCCGGTGCGGCGGCCAGCGGCACCTGGTTGCGCACCCCGATCACCACGCACCCCGCCGCCTCGGCGGAGGCCACCCCGGCCGGCGAGTCCTCGATCGCCAGGCAGCGGGACGGCTCGACGCCGAGCCGGGCGGCTGCGGTCAGGTACGCCTCCGGGTCGGGCTTGCCGTTGCTGACCTGATCACCGGTCACCAGGGTCGCGAACGTCCCGGGCGGCAGCCGGTCAGCGACCGTCCGGGCCAGGTCCTCGTACGACATCGTGACCATGGCGCACGGCACCCGCGCCGCGCGCAGCTCGGCCAGCAGCCGCCGCACCCCGGGCCGCCACACCACCTCGCGGCGCACATCGGCGATCACCTCGGCCAGCAGCCGGTCCACGATCTCCGACAGCGGCAGGTCCACCCCGCCGTGCTCGCGCAGGTAGGCAGCCGACACCAGCAGTGGATTGCCGACCAGGGCGTGCGCGTGCGCGTCGCTCCAGCTGTCGCCGAACGCCTCGACCAGCCGGTACTCCGCGGCGATCCAGTACGGCTCGGTGTCGACCAGCGTCCCGTCCAGGTCCCAGAGCACGGCCTGCAGGCCGTCGGGGCGGCCCAGGCGCTCGGCCAAGCCGCGCGGATCGGCCAAATCTTGCGGGTCGGCGAAACCTTGCGGGTCAGCCAAGCCGCGTCGGTCAGCCAAGCCGCGCGGGTCGAGACCACCCGCGCCGCCGTCCGCGCCGACCGCACCAACCGGGCCGATCGCCAGCTCACTCACTTGGCGGCGAAGTACTTGGCCTCGGGATGCGGCACGATGATGGCAGACGTGGACTGCTCGGGCACCAACTGGAACTCCTCCGACAGCGCAACCCCGATCCGCTCCGGGCGCAGCAGCCGGAACAGCTGTTCCTGGTCCTCCAGGTTCGGGCAGGCCGGGTAGCCGAAGGAGTACCGCGAGCCCCGGTAGCCCTGCTTGAAGATCTCGTCCAGGTCGGTCGAATCCTCGCCCGCGACTCCGAGCTCCTCGCGCACCCGGCGGTGCCACAGCTCGGCCAGCGCCTCGGTCAGCTGCACCGACAGGCCGTGCACCTCCAGGTAGTCGCGGTAGTTGTTGGCCGCGAACAGCTCGTTGGCGAACTCCGAGATCCGCGAGCCCATGGTGACCACGTGGAAGGCGACCACGTCGGTCTCACCGGACTCCCGGGGCCGGAAGAAGTCGGCCAGGCACAGCCGCCGGTCCCGGCGCTGCCGGGGGAACTCGAAGGATTCGGCCTCGCCGCCATCTGAATCGGACTCGGAGTCGAGGATGATCAGCTTGTTGCCCTCGCTGACGCAGTGGAAGTAGCCGTAGACCACCGCCGCCTCGAGAATGCCCTCGGTCTGGAACCGCTCCAGCCAGTACCGCAGCCGGGGCCGGCCCTCGGTCTCGACCAGCTCCTCGTAGCTCGGGCCCTTACCGCCCCGGCCGCCCTTGAGGCCCCACTGGCCCATAAAGGTGGCCCGCTCGTCCAGCAGCGCGGCGTACTCGGCCAGCGCGATGCCCTTGACCACCCGGGAGCCGAAGAACGGGGGGGTCGGCACCGGCACGTCGGTGGCGACGTCGGAACGGGTGCCCTCCAGCGGGTCCTCGATGGCCTCCTCGGCGGCGCGCCGCTCTGCCGCGATCCGCAGCGACCGCTCGCGGCGGACCTTGCGCTCGGTTAGCTTGCGGCTCTCCTCGTCAGAGAGCTTGGTGTCATCGGGCCCGTTCGGGTCGACGGCGACACCGCCCCGGCGGACCGCCATCAGCGCGTCCATCAGCCGCAGGCCGTCGAAGGCGTCGCGGGCGTAGCGGACGTCGCCGGTGAAGATCTCGCTCAGGTCCTGCTCGACATAGGCCCGGGTCAGCGCCGCGCCGCCCAGCAGCACCGGGAACTTCTGCGACACCCCGCGGGAGTTCATCTCCTGCAGGTTCTCCTTCATCACCACGGTGCTCTTGACCAACAGCCCCGACATCCCGATCGCGTCGGCGTGGTGCTCTTCGGCCGCTTCCAGGATCGCGGTGATCGGCTGCTTGATCCCGATGTTGACGACCGTGTAGCCGTTGTTGGACAGGATGATGTCGACCAGGTTCTTGCCGATGTCGTGCACGTCGCCCTTGACCGTGGCCAGGACTATTAAGCCCTTGCCCGACTGGCCGTTTCCAGCGTCGGCCTTCTCCATGTGCGGTTCCAGGTAGGCCACCGAGGTCTTCATCACCTCGGCGGACTGCAGCACGAACGGCAGCTGCATCTCACCGCTGCCGAACAGCTCACCGACCGTCTTCATCCCG
>JAVEEO010000394.1 GCA_030840415.1 Pseudonocardiales bacterium
AACAGCTTCTCGTGCAGCCGGCGGACCTCGCGGGCGTGCAGCGCCCACTCCGAACGCCACACCGCCACCGCGTCGCCCCGGCTGTCCGGCCGGAAGCCCAGCGAGCGGGCCAACCGCAGCACCGCCGTTTCGTCGTCGGGCACCAGGTGGGTCCGGCGCAGCTTCATCAGCTGCAGCCGGTGCTCGGTGGCCCGCAGGAACTCGTAGGCATCGGCCAGGCTGACCGCGTCGTCGCGGCCGACGAAGCCGCCGTCGCGCAGTGCCGCCAGCGCCGGCAGGGTGGCCCGGGCCTGCAGCGCCGGATCGGCCCGGCCGTGCACCAGTTGCAGCAGCTGGACGGCGAACTCCACGTCGCGCAGGCCGCCGGGACCGAGCTTGATCTCGCGCTCGACCAGGTCGGCCGGCAGGTGCTCGACCACCCGCCGGCGCATCGCCTGCACGTCGGCGACGAAGTCCGGACGCTGCGAGGCGGTCCAGACCAGGGGCGACAGGGTCTGGACGTAGCGCTCGCCCAGTTCCAGGTCGCCGGCGATCGGGCGTGCCTTCAGCAGCGCCTGGAACTCCCAGGTGGAGGCCCAGCGCTTGTAGTACGCCTCGTGGCTGGCCAGGGTGCGCACCAGCGCCCCGGACTTGCCTTCCGGCCGCAGCGCCGCGTCCACCTCCCAGGCCGCCTGGCCGCAGATCCGGATGGTCTCGGCGGCCAGCCGGGTCGCGGTCGCCAGCGCGTCGGGGTGGGAAGGGTCGGTGTCCGGATCGGTGCCCGCACCGCCGGCGTCGGCGACCGGCTCGCAGACGAACACCACGTCGACGTCGGAGATGTAGTTCAGCTCCCGGCCGCCGGCCTTGCCCATTCCTATGACGGCCAGCCGGCAGCCGGCCGCGCCGTCGGGCAGCCCGGCCCGGGCCACCGCCAGCCCGGCGGCCAGCACGAAGCCGGCCAGGTCGGCCAGCGCCTCGGTGACCTGCTGCAGGCCCAGCTCGCCGGCCAGGTCGCGAGCGGCGACCAGCAGCAGCTCGCGACGGTAGGCCGCCCGCAGCGCGCGCACCGCGGGCAGGCCGGTCAGCCGCGCCGGGGTGCCCGCGGTGCCGGTGACCGGATCGGCCGCCGAGGCGCCGACCGCGGCGGCCAGCCGGCCGGCGGCCGAGTCCACGCCGGGGAGCTGATCGGCCGGCCCGCGCAGCAGCAGCGCGTCCCGTGGGTGGGCGCACAGGTGCTCGGCCAGCGCCTGGGAGGCGCCGAGCACGCCCAGCAGCCTGGTGCGGTACTCGGCGGACTCCCGGAGCTCGGCGATCAGCTCGGGGCCGGCCTCGCTACCGGCCAGCTCGGCCAGCACGGCCAGCGCCTGGTCGGGCGCGGCGGTGCGTCCGAGCGCGGACAGCACCGCCGCCGCGGCCGGGTCGGCAGCTTCGTTGCGCTCGGGATCCCACAGCCGCAGGGCGGGCGCGGTGAGCAGCGCGCCGGCAGCTACCGGATCGGCGAACCCGGCCCGAGCCAGCCGGGCGGTCAGCCGGCGGCCGGAGGGCGCTGGCGACTCGGCCGCCGGGGGGTCCTCAGTGCCCGAACGGCTCACGCGAGGCCTGCAGCTCGGCCGCCAGCGCCGCCCGGATCGCGGCGGCATCGGTGATCGGCTCGGCGACGGTGACCGGGGCGGCGGAGCCGGCCATCGGCAGCAGTCGTGGCCCGGCCGAGGCACCCGGCGCGGCGGCCGGATCGGCGGCCAGCGCCACGAAGCCGGCGACCACCGGCTGCCACACCTCGGCGACGTCGTCGTGCGCCCGGATCGCCCGGTCCAGGATGGCGGGCAGGTCGTAGTCGGCCAGCAGTTCTTCGTCCTGCTCGGCCCACCGGGTCACGATCTCGGGGGTGGTCTCGATGTGGAACTGGATCCCCCAGGCCAGCCGGCCCACCCGGAACGCCTCCACCTCGCACACCGGCGAGGACGCCAGCAGCACCGCCCCCGGCGGCAGCTCGCTCACCTCGTCGACGTGCCACTGCAGGACGTCCGGGGTGATCGGCAGCTCGCGGAACAGCGGGTCGGTGACGGCGGCCTGCCGCTTGGCGATCAGCTGCGAGCCGTACTCGGGCGTCCCGGCCTGGCTCACCCGGCCACCGGTGGCCACCGCCAGCAACTGGGCACCCAGGCAGACCCCCAGGGTGGGCAGTTCGGTGCGGACCGCCTCGGTCAGCAGCGCGCGCAGTTCGGGCAGCCAGCCGGCCACCTCGTCCTGATAGGCGTTCATGCCGCCGCCCAGCACCACCAGCGCCGAGTACCCGGCCAGGCCGGCCGGCAGCGGCTGGCCGGTCGCCGGCGAGCACAGCTCGATCTTGGCGCCGGCCTCGCGCAGCCAGCCCTCGAGCCTGCCGATCGGCGCGATGAGGTCGTTCTCGACAACGAGCACCGGGAGCTGTGGAGAGGCGGCCATGCCTGCAGGTTACTGACTCGCGGCCGGCCGGCGCGCGACCGGCTGCTGCGTCCCCGCCGGCTGCTCGCGCAGGTACTCGGCACAGCCGGGCAGGCCATGGATGGTGATGGCGTCGTTGAAGGTGTAGGCGTTCACGGCGCCGCCGAGCCGGGCCGCCAATCGGGTGATCGGTGTGTCGTACTTCTGCGCCAAGTAGCGGTAGTTGGCACGCGCCTGGGCGAAGTTGTGCGCCGAGCTCTTGGCGTGCGGGTAATGGATCGAACTCGCCGACCGGTCGAGCACGAACCGGACGCCGTCGCGGTGCAGCCGGTACCCCAGGTCGATGTCCTCGCCGCCCCAGCTGCGGAA
>JAVEEO010000395.1 GCA_030840415.1 Pseudonocardiales bacterium
CCGGCAGGCTGTCCCTGGACGTGCAGTACGACCTGCGCGCCGACGTCTTCAAGTCCTTGCAGCGATTGGACGGCGCCGCCCAGGACGCCCTGCAGACCGGCCAGGTGGTCAGCCGGTCGATCAGCGACGTCGGCCTGGTGCAGGGGCTGCTGTCCTTCCTGCCGATCCTGTCCGGCAACGTGCTGCTGTTCGTCATCTCGCTGGTGGCGATGGTGTGGTTGTCGCCGCTGCTGACCCTGGTGGTGCTGGGCATCGTCCCGGCGCTGTGGTTCATCGCCAGGCTGTCCAGCCGAGACCTGTTTCCCGCCAACTGGTCGGCCCAACTGCAGGCCGGCGAGCTGGTCGGCCAGGTGGAGGCCGCGGTCACCGGCGTCCGGGTGGTGAAGGGCTTCGGCCAGGAGCACCGCGAGGTGGCCGAACTCAGCAGCCGGGCGCGCACCCTGTTCGCCGAGCGGGTGCGGGTGGTGCGGTTGCAGGCCAAGTACTCCTCGGCGCTGACCGCGGTGCCGGCCCTGGGCCAGATCGGGGTACTGCTGGTCGGCGGCTGGCTGGCGCTGCACGGTGAGATCACCCTCGGTACCTTCCTGGCGTTCTCCACCTACCTCGGCCAGTTGATCGGGCCGGTCCGCGGCGTCACCGCGCTGCTCACCATCGGCCAGCAGGCCCGGGCCGGCGTCGAGCGGGTGCTGGAGGTGATCGACTCCTCGCCGGAGGTCCTCGACCCGCCTGATCCGAAAACACCGCCGGACGGCCCGCTCGGCCTGCGCTTCGACGCCGTCGACTTCGGCTACACCCGCTCCAGCCCGGTGCTGCGCGGGCTGGACCTGAGGGTCGAACCGGGCGAGACGGTGGCCGTCGTCGGCGGTGCCGGCTCGGGCAAGTCGACCCTGGCGATGCTGATCCCGCGCTTCTACGACGTGCACGCCGGTTCGCTGAGCGTCGGCGGGGTGGACGTGCGCGACGTCCGGCTGGCTGACCTGCGCGCCACCATCGGCATGGTGTTCGAGGACAGCTTCCTGTTCTCCGACACGATCGCGGCCAACATCGGCTACGGACGTCCGGACGCCGGCCAGGACCAGATCGTCGCGGCGGCCGTCGCCGCCGAGGCGGACGGCTTCATCGCCGAGCTCCCGCAGGGCTACGACACCGTGGTCGGCGAGCGCGGGCTGACCCTGTCCGGCGGCCAGCGGCAGCGCATCGCACTGGCCCGGGCGCTGCTCACCGACCCGCGGATCATGCTGCTCGACGATGCCACCAGCGCCGTCGACTCCCGGGTCGAGGCCGAGATCCTGGCCACCCTGCGGCAGCTGATCCGGGGCCGTACCACGGTTCTGATCGCGCACCGCCGCTCGACCCTGACGCTGGCCGACCGGATCGCGGTGCTCGAGCACGGGCAGGTCGCCGACCTCGGCACCTTCGACGAGCTGATGGAGCGCTGCGCGCTGTTCCGGCTGCTGCTGGGCGGCCCCGGTGAGGACGCCGAGGGCATCGACGCCGGCGAGCTGACCGGGGCGCCGGTCGAGTCCGAGGTCGTCGACGGGGTCAGCACCGCGCTGTGGCGGCCCGTCCAGCAGGACCCGGTGGCACTCACCGCGGGCCGGATGCGGCGGGCCAGCGAAACCGGGCCGATGGGCCCGGGCGGCGGCCGTGGCCTGTTCGCCGGCGTGCCGCCCACCCCGGAGCTGCTGGCCAAGGTCGCCGCGCTGCCGCCGGCCACCGACGAGCCGGAGATCGACGAGGCAGCCGCGCAGGCCGCCGACCCAGGGTTCAGCCTGCGCCGGCTGCTGGCGCCGGTGCGGTTGGCCTTCGCGCTCGGCATCTCGCTGATCGGACTGGACGCGGTGCTGCAACTGGTGCTGCCGCTGCTGATCCGCACCGGCGTGGACCGCGGCATTACCGAGAACCGCTCGACGGTGCTGTTCGCCGTCTCCGGCGTCGCCCTCGCGGTGCTGCTGCTGGACTGGGCGGTCAACGCCGCCGGTCAGCGGGTGACCGGCCGCACCGGCGAGCGGCTGCTCTACACGCTGCGGGTCAAGGCGTTCGCGCACCTGCAGCGGCTGAGCCTGGACTACTACGAGCGCGAGCTCGGCGGCCGCATCATGACCCGGATGACCACCGACGTCGACGCGCTGTCGAACTTCCTGCAGACCAGCCTGGCCACCGCCCTGATCAGCGTGCTGACCCTGGTCGGGGTGCTGGTCGCCCTGGTGCTGCTGGACGCCGGGCTGGCGCTGGTGCTGGTGGCCGTGCTGCCGGTCCTGGCCGCGGCCACGGTGGTGTTCCGCCGGCTGTCGGTGCCCGCCTACGTCGAGGCCCGCGAGCGGGTCAGCACGGTCAACGCCCAGTTCCAGGAGAACATGGCCGGCGTCCGGGTCGCGCAGGTGTTCCGCCGCGAAAAGCACAACGCCCGGGCCTTCCTCGGCGCCGCCCGCGACTACCGCGACTCCCGGTTGCGGGCCCAGGTCTACATCGCCGCCTACTTCCCGTTCGTGCAGCTGCTCGCCGACCTGTCCGGTGCCGCGGTGCTGGCCTTCGGCGCGCACCGACTGGCGCACGGCAGCTTGTCGGCCGGCTCGCTGATCGCCTTCTTCCTCTACCTCGAGGCCTTCTTCGGCCCGGTCCAGCAACTGTCGCAGGTCTTCGACGGCTACCAGCAGGCCTCGGTCGGCCTGTCCCGACTGAAGGACCTGCTGCGTACCCCGACCGGCACGCCGGAGTCCCCGGACCCGATGCCGGTGTCGACGCTTCGCGGTGAGATCGCCCTGACCGAGGTGGACTTCGCCTACCTCGCCGACGCCAAGCCCGCCGTCAGCGGCATCGACCTGCAGATCCCGGCCGGGCAGTCGGTAGCCCTGGTCGGACAGACCGGCGCCGGCAAGTCCACCCTGGTCAAGCTGATCGCCCGGTTCTACGACCCGACGAAGGGCACCGTCGCCGTCGACGGCCGGGATTTGCGCGAGCTGGAGCTGGCCGGTTACAGGCAGCGGCTGGGCATCGTGCCGCAGGAGGCCTACCTCTCCCCCGGCACGGTCCGCGACGCCATCGCCTACGGCCGGCCGCAGGCCACTGACGCCGAGGTGGAGGCAGCGGCCCGGGCGGTGGGAGCGCACCAGATGGTGGCCACGCTCAGCGGCGGCTACCTGCACCAGGTCGGCGAGCGGGGCCGCAACCTGTCGGCCGGCCAGCGTCAGCTGATCGCGCTGGCCCGGGCCGAGCTGGTCGACCCCGACATCCTGCTGCTCGACGAGGCCACCGCCGCGCTGGACCTGGCCAGCGAGGCGCTGGTGACCGAGGCCACCCAGCGGCTGGGCCGGCACCGCACCATGGTGACGGTGGCGCACCGGCTGACCACCGCGGCCCGGGCGGACCGGATCGTGGTGCTCTCCGACGGCCGGATCGTCGAGGATGGCAGCCACCAGCAGTTGCTGGCGGCCGGGGGCAGCTACGCCCGGTTGTGGCAGAGCTATCTGGACGGGGCAACGGCGAACGGTCTGGCCGGCAAAGGTTCAATGCTGAACGGTTCGACGCGAAATGGTTCAGTGCTCGACGGTGCTGCCGACGACCCCGCTGACAATTCCGTTGACAGTGCCGCCGAGGTAGCCGGGACCGTGCCGGCCGGCGGCGCAGTCGTCGCCGATTAGCTCTCGGTCGGCGTGCTGGTGGTCGGCCTGCAGGGTGGCGTGCGAGATCCGGTGCTGCTCGGCCAGCACCCGGCGGACGCCGTAGGCCACCTCGTGGCAGTCGTGGCTGGTCTCGATCACCAGGTGGGCCGACAGCGCGGGCTCGCCGGCCCCCAGGTCCCACACGTGCAGGTCGTGCACCTCCTGGACGCCGGCCACCGCCGCCATCGAGCGGCCGATCCGGTCCGGGTCGGTGCCGTTCGGGGCGGCCTCCAGGAACACCCGGCCGGCCGAGCGGACCAGCCCGATGCCGCTGCGCACCATCAGCGCGGCGACCACCAGTGAGGCGAGGGCGTCGGCCCGGGTCCACCCGGTCAGCAGCATCACCGCCCCGGCGACCGCGGTGGCCATGAAGGCCCACAGGTCGGTGACCAGGTGGGCCAGCGCGCCCCGGACGTTCAGGCTGGCCTGGTCGGCCCGGGCTGCCAGCAGCACCGCCGCCAGGTTCACCGCGATGCCGACCAGGGCGACCACCAGCACCGCCCCGCCGGGCACGTCCGGCGGGGCGAACAGCCGCCGCACCGCCGCCACCGTGAACCAGCCGGCCAGCAGCAGCAGGGTGATGCCGTTGGCCTGGGCCGAGACGGCATCGATCCTGGTGAAGCCATAGGTGTAGGCACCGCGGGCCGGCCGCTGGGCGAGGCCGGCGGCGATCACCGCCACCGCCAGCGCGAGTGCGTCGGTGAGCATGTGGCCGGCGTCGGTGAGCAGGGCCAGCGATCCCACCGCCAGGCCCACCACGACCTCGCAAACCAGGAAGGCGACGATCACCGCGAGGGCGGCCGACAGCCACCGACGATCGGCGTTCGCTCCGCCGTGCCGGTGCCGGCTGTGCCCGTGCGGGTCGGGCGGGTGGCTCACTGCCCCAGCATGCGTCGAGGAACCACGCCCGTCAATCGCGCACCGGCGCAGTCCCGGCCCGGCCTGCTGCTCACCAGCCGGCCTGTAGCGGCCGGCCCTCAGCGTAGCCGGCACTGCTCTGGATCCCCACGATCGCGCGGTCGGCGAACTCGGTGATGGTGCGGGCCCCGGCATAGGTGAAGGAGGACCGGACGCCGGCGATGATCGCGTCGATCAGGTCCTCGACGCCGGGCCG
The DNA here is from genome assembly GCA_030840415.1 of Pseudonocardiales bacterium. Classification (GTDB taxonomy): domain Bacteria; phylum Actinomycetota; class Actinomycetes; order Mycobacteriales; family Jatrophihabitantaceae; genus Jatrophihabitans_A. The sequence continues at coordinate 4,777 of JAVEEO010000395.1, forward strand.
GGCCGGGTCGAGGTAGCGCCGGCCGGTGGAGATTCCCTCCTCGAACAATGCCTTGCGAGCCCGCTCGAAGGCCGACTCCGCGGATGTCCGGCTGGCCACCGCCCGTGCCGAGGCCATGCCGAAGCTGTCCTTGTAGGCGCGGCCGTCGGCGGCCACCTTCAGGTCGCCCGGGGACTCGTAGGTGCCGGCGAACCAGGAGCCGATCATCACCGACGAGGCGCCGGCTGCCAGTGCCAGCGCGACGTCACGGGGATGCCGCACCCCGCCGTCGGCCCAGACGTGCTTGCCCAGCCGGCGGGCGGCCCCGGCGCACTCCAGCACCGCCGAGAACTGCGGCCGGCCCACCCCGGTCATCATCCGGGTGGTGCACATCGCGCCGGGGCCGACGCCGACCTTGACGATGTCGGCACCGGCCTCGATCAAGTCCACGGTGCCGGCGGCCGACACCACATTGCCGGCGACCACCGGCACGCCGGGGTCGATCGAACGGACCGCCGCCAGCGCCTCGATCATCCGGTGCTGGTGGCCGTGCGCGGTGTCGAGCACCAGCAGGTCGATGCCGGTCGCCAGCAGCCGCTCGGCCTTTGCCCGGACGTCGCCGTTGACGCCCATCGCCGCGCCGACCCGCAGCCGGCCGGCCGCGTCCACCGCGGGTTCGTACAGGGTCGAGCGCAACGCCGAGGTGCGGGTCAGCACCCCGACAAGCAGGCCGTCGGAGTCGACCACCGGCGCCAGCCTGCGGTGCTCGTTGGCCAGCAGGTCGAAGGCCTCCCGGGCGCCGGTCTTGGCCGGCAGCACCAGCAGCCGGCTCGACATCACCTCCGACAGTTGGGCGAACCGATCGGCACCAGCACAGTCGCGCTCGGTGACCACGCCGACCGGCCGTCCCTGGTCCAGGACCACCAGCGCGCCGTGGGCCCGCTTGGGCAGCAGCGCCAGGGCGTCGGAGACCGTGTCGGTCGGGGCCAGCGTGAGCGCGGTCTCGTGCACCAGGTCGCGCTGCTTGACCCAGCTGACCACCTCGGCCACCACGTCGACTGGAATGTCCTGCGGCAGGACGGTGATGCCGCCCCGGCGGGCCACCGTCTCGGCCATCCGCCGGCCGGCCACCGCCGTCATGTTGGCGATCACCAGCGGGATGGTCGCCCCGCTGCCGTCGCCGGTGGTCAGGTCCACGTCGAAGCGCGAGGCCACGTCGGAGGACCTCGGGACCATGAAAACGTCCTCGTAGGTCAGGTCATGTGACGGCAACAGGCCGTTGAGAAACTCCACGTTCGCAGCAGTCTACCCAGGTGCCCG
>JAVEEO010000061.1 GCA_030840415.1 Pseudonocardiales bacterium
AGTTCCTTGTCCTCCTCGGCGGCCTCGGTGGTCATCCGCTCGAGGTTGTCGGCCACCACCTGGTCGGGCAGCCGGACCTTCAGCGCCAGCCACCAGACCAGGGCCGACAGCGCGAGCACCACGACGAAGTCCAGGCCGAAGCCGATCGTCGAGGTGTTGCCGGCATGCTTGCTCGGATCCGGGTAGTCGCCCAGGTAGCTGATCAGGCACAGGCCGCCGAACCAGGGCAGTGCCCAGCTCGCGCCGGCCTTCCAGTCCATCTGGGGCATGCTGTCGCGGCTGGTGGCGTAGAAGATCGCCAGCACCACGAAGCCGAGCGCGACGGCCACGAACAGCTTCCAGTTGGTGCCCCAGCCGGCCCAGATCACGATCATGTTCGCGGAGTAGAACGCCAGGAACGGAATGGCGTCACCGCCGGGCAGCTTGAACGGCCGGTGGTGCTCGGGCAGTTGGCGGCGCATCGCGGCCAGCACGATCGGGCCGGAGCCGAAGGACAGCACCGTAGCCGAGGTGATGAAGCCGACCAGTTGCTGCCAGCTGGGGAACGGCAGGAACACGATCAGGCCGACCACGAAGGCCAGGATCAGGCTGACCAGCGGGACGCCCCGCGGGGTGGTCTTGGCCAGCGCCCGTGGGGCGTTGCCGTTCTTGGCCATGGCATAGGACAGCCGGCCGGTCACCGTGGTGTAGATCAGGCCGGTGTCGGCGGGCGACACCACCGCGTCGATGTAGAGCAGGGTGGCCAGCCACCCCAGGCCGATGGTGGTGGCGATCGAGGCCAGCGGCCCGGCGCTGTTCTCCAGCTGCCCCGAGACACCTTCCCAGCCCTTGGACAGCGCGCTCGGGTTGACGGCGGCGATGAAGGCGATCTGCAACAGCACGTAGATCAGGCCGGTGATCAGCACCGAGCCGATCACCGCGATCGGGACGTTGCGCCGCGGGTTGCTGGTCTCACCCGCCAGCTCGACGCCCTGCCGGAAGCCCAGGAACGAGAACACCACCCCGCCGGTGGCGATCGCGGTGAAGATCGCGTGCAGGCCGCCGTTGGAGAAGCCGTGGCTGGTGAAGTTGTCGGTGTGGAACTCGGTCAGGAAGAACGCCACCACGACCAGGGCGATGATGGCGAGCTTCCACCAGACCGCGACGTTGTTGATCCGGGCGAACCAGCGGATGCCGTAGTAGTTGACGATCACGAACGCCGCCATCGCGATGACGGCCACCACGTAGCCGAGTGCGGTGAGGGTGTGGACGGTCTCGCCGGCGACCTCGTGCTCGTGGGTGAAGCCGACGTACCGGGTGGCGTACTGCAGGGCCCCCTCGACCTCGATCGGAGCCACCGCCGCGGCGGCGATCCAGTTCACCCAGCCCATCGTGTAACTGGCGAAGGAGCCGAAGGAGATGTGCGGAAAGCGGATGACGCCGCCGGAGACCGGGAACATGGTGCCCAGCTCGGCGTAGACCAGTGCGATGATCACGATCATGATCGCGCCGATCACCCAGGAGAAGATCGCCGCGGGTCCGGCGATCTCCGAGGCTTTGAGCGCGCCGAAGAGCCAGCCGGAACCGATGATGGACCCGACGCCGGCGAACAGCAGGCCGACGGTGCCGATGTCACGGCGCATGTTGGGTTCGACCTCGGTGCCACCCTGCCCGGTGCTGCCCTGCGGGGGCGTCTTGTCTACGGCAGTCATCCAGAACTCTCCGAACGCTCGCACCGAGGGTCGCTGTTTGCCCCGGGATGCGGGGCCGCATGGCACCCACAACGCCACGAAGCTACTCGCAATCGGCATCCGGCCGCATCCCGGCACGCCCCAGTCGGCGGCCCGGACGGATGGCGCGGAACTACCGATAACAGGGCACGGCGAGCCGCCTCATGCCGTAGTGTGACTTCCGCGTGAGGCGCTGGGCTGGGCCGCTGCCCTCGCACCGGTCACCGGTCACGGCAGTCGTTGGAGGCTCGGATGTCGCATCATGCCGCGCGAACCCGCCGCACCAAGCGGCCGGCAGCCAGCACTCGGTCCCAGGAGACGAACAGCGAGCAACTGGCAGGCCAACTCGTCGACGGCCTGCACTCCGGCAACGAGAGCCTCCCGGCCGCCGTCACCGGCTTGACGACGGCCAGGCCTTCGTCGCTGCTGCGCAGTTCCGCCGATCCCGTCGCCGATCCGCTGGGTGGCTCGGCGATCCCGGGTGACGTCGTCTCGGCCCTGCGACGCCGGGCCGGCCGTGGCGCGGCGCTGCCCGAGCATTTGGCCGACCAGATCGGCACCGAACTCGGCGGGGACGTCTCAGCGGCCCGGGTGCACACCGATGCCGAGGCCGACACGCTGGCGCGGTCGGTGTCGGCCGTCGCCTTCACCTACGGCACGGACATCTACTTCTCCTCCGGCTCGTTCAACCCCGGCAATCCGGCCGGGCAGCATCTGCTCGCACATGAACTCAGCCATGTCGTCCAGGCCCAGCACGGGACCAACACCAGCGCGCACGGCACCATCGGCGCCGCCGACGATCCTGCTGAGCACGCCGCCGATGCGAGCGCGACCAGGGTGGTGTCCGCACTGCGCCGCAGGGCGGCGGCCCCGACCGGTGCCGGTGACCACTCGCCCGAACCAGCCGACGCCGAGCACGCTGCATCGGCGGCGAGCAGGACGGCCGGCGACGCCGTGCGGCGCACCGCAAGCCCGGCGGCCGAGCACTCCCGGGCGGCCGAGCGGGTTGCCGGCGAGCCGGGCCGGGTGCACCTGAGCGTCGCCGCGGATCAGCAGGCGGGACAGCCGGCTGCTTCCGACGCCACCGCGGCCGAGGTCATCCGCCGATTGCTGGTGAAGGTCAACACCGCGCGGATCGAGGATTCCAAGACGCGCGTCATCGTCGAGGTCCTGGTGGCCGAACGCGCGCCGACCACAGTCTCCAAAGGCCAGGGCGATCACACCGTCGCCGAGACCCTGATCGTCGAGGCGGTGCGCGGCATCTGCCACCTGCAGCAGTACTGGCCCGCGTACGTCGCGCTGCTGAACAACGTCCCCACCTTCGCCGACTCCAACAAGATCGACCGCTACGACGTCGACGCGATCATCGAGGAGTTCCGGCAGACCGACGAGAAGACCTTCACCGGGATGGACGGCGAGGATCAGGTAGCCAGTATCGAGCGCCTGATCGACACGCTGATCCGATCGGCGAACAAGGTGCCCAACTCGGCTTTCGCCAAGAAGGAGGGGCTGACCTCCGGCGGCGGCAAGGAGAAGGCAGCCATCGAGAAGATCCGTGAGATCGCCGGCGGCGGCGCGGCCTCACTGCAGGTCCTGCTCGCAGTCGCTCCGCACATCGTGGAACTCATCGACTACACCAAGTTCGATCCGGTACTGGCCGACGCCTGCGTGCGAGCGCTCAAGCTGGCCTTCAGCGCGGCACCCCCGCTGTCCACCAAACAGCACCTGCTGGTTCCGTTGCTGGTCGATGCCCTGATGTCGACCCGCTTTCCGGGGATCCTCGGTGGCGGCGACACCCTGCTGGCGGCGGTGTCGAAGGCGCTCGGCCAGTCCACCGAGGAGGTGTCGCTGAAGGACTGGGGCAAGGAAGAGGCGGAACTCCAGCCCACCAAGGTCAACAAGCTGATCGCACCGGAGTTGGAAGCCATGCTGCTCCAGATCGGACCGGGACACGGCGGGCCTCCGGTACCGGTGTTCCAATCGGCGCCGGTGCGCACCCCGCAGATCGTGGCGACGACCAGGCTGAACGGGCAGCCGGGTGCCCCGATCCTCAACAACGGATCCTTCGTCCAGCTGTCCGACGGCTGGTACCTGGTGGTGAACTCCTCCGGCTCCAGCACCGGCCAGACCAGCTACGACGTCGCCAAGCTGGTCACCCACGAGGTGCTGGACTCGCCCGGACTGGCCTCGCACGGGCCGGAACTCGGTGCCATCGTCGAGCTGAACTCGAAACCGCACAAGGTCGTGCACATCCAGGGATCGCCCGGCGGCAAGGTGTACTTCCTGGCACTGGCCGCCTGACACCGACAGCGGGTGGTCCAGGTCAGCCGGTGAGCTCGGACAGCTGGGCCCCGGCAGCCTGCCAACGTTCACGAACGGCAGCGGCCTCAGTCGGTTCGGCGTGCAGCACGACATGGAACGGCACGGCGGGACGATCCCACCATTCACCCGACTCGATCGGCTGCGCATAGGTCTCAGCAGCGTGACTGATCATGCGTACCAACACGTTGAGTTCGACATCAGGCGCGTCGACGAGCACTTCACCGGGGTTGAGGACGACTATCACGATGCCGACGTTCATCGGCAGCCATTCCATGTCAGCGAGGCACTCGTCGAACGCTGGCCAGTTCTCGCCGAAGTAGTCCGGGAACTGCAGGGCCGCGGCCATCTCGTCGAACAAGCCGTTCAGGTCGCGCATCTTGCGACCGCGGACAGTCCGCACAGTGAGGCCCGCTTCGCGCCAGGCCCACACCGCGGCCGCGCTCCCATCCGCATCGACCTCGGACATCCTCAGCGCAGTCGACTCGCGGACTTCGAACAGGGGGCGAGGGTCGGTCATGCGCCCGGCCCCCAGAACTGCGTGAACGATAGGTAGTGATCGTTGGTGTAATAGACCTTTCCGTCGCCTGTCACGATGCGCTCGCCGCCGCGGTCGACACCCTTGACGTGCGGGTTGACGTCCCACTCCTGATACGAGATGGCGTCACCGTCCGGCGTGGTACGCGGCAGGATCTGGCTGCCGTTGCGACCGTCGTTGGCGAACATAGAACCACCCTTGTGGCCCGGGAACGGAGATCCCTTCGAGTCGACCCGCTCGAAAGTTGTCCAGGCCCGTTCCGGCGCGGGGCCGAACGCGACCTCGGCACCGCCGATGGACTCTTCGGCCAGGGCTGAGGAGCCGTCGCTGATGACGGTGCCGGCCACGGCTCCGAAGGCAACCCCTCCGAAGTAGAAGCCGTTGTGGTTGACGAAGCATTCGGTACCGGGATCGATGCTGTTTCGAAAGTCCCGGGTCAGACCGAAGCTGGCGCCGTCGCCGATGCCTTCGAAGGTCGTGACGACGTCCCCGACCGCTCCGCTCTGCAGCTGGGTGGCCAGCCAGTTGGACGGCCCGCTGGTGAGCGCGCCGTCCATCACGCCCCCGCCGCGGCACCGGCCGTTGGAGTGGCCCAAGAGGCATTCCCCGGTGGGGTCGGTGAACTGCAGCGGGTTGCCATCCACGTACGCGTACGGCTGAAGGGTCTGATCGACCAGTGGGTCGATGGCGAGGAACTGTCCGGTTGCCGGGTCGTAGTCCCTCGCCCGGAGGTATACCAGACCGGTGCTCGGATCGGTCCATTCGCCGGTGAAGCCGATCGCGCTGTCAGCTGTACCGGTGTGAGCGGTGCGGTTTCCGTACGCGTCGTAGACGTTGCTGGCCACCACCGCGCCGCTCGCGTCGGTGATCAGGGCGGTCGACCCGAGCAGGTCACCGTGCAGGTACTCGACTGTCCCGCTGACATCATCGATCTGCGCGATCGGCGTGCTGGTCGGGCCGTAGAGGTAGCTGTGGTCGCCGTCATCGAGCACCAGCGGCACGGCACCTGAGGTGTCCCAGGTGAACTGCCGGGTCTGGGTGCCCGCGGTACGGGACTGCCGCAGGCCATCGCCGTCGATGCCGTAGGCGATAGCGGGCTGACCGGCAACCTGTGCCGCGATCAGGGCACCGGCGCCGTTGTAGCCATAGCTCGCGCTGGGCTGGGTGCTCGCTGCGACGGTTCGCGAGGTGCGGGCACCGTTGCCGTCGTAGCTGTAGGTGGTGCTCAGGCCGGCCGCCGTCACCAGGCTGCTGAGCTGCCCCGCTGCGTTGTACTGCAACGTGGACCCGTCAGGCAGCCCGGTGAGCTGGCCGCCTGGCGTGACGCTGTACGCATCGGTGGTGCTGGTGCCGCCCGGCACTGTCGTGGTGACCTGGTTCAGCTGGGCGGCCGGGGTGAAGGTATAGGCGTGCTGGACGCCGCCGATCCCGCTGTCCTGGGTCAGTTGACCCGCGCTGTCGTACTGGTAGCCGTAGTTCGCGAGGGCAGCGCCCCCCCGGCTGATGTCGATGCTGGTGCGCTGGCCGGCCGGGTCGTGACCGATCGTCGACATGACCCCGTTCGGGTCTGACCGGGTGTGCACCTGTCCGTCGGCAGTCCAGCCGAAGAGTGTCGTGTGGGCGTTCCAGTCCGTGACTCCGGTCATCTGCCCGGCGGGGTCGTAGCTGTATTGAACGGTGCGGGAGCCCGGATAGGTGATGGAGTCCAGCAGGCCGGCCGGATCGTAGCTGTAGCCAAGGGTGGCCCCGGCGCCGTCAGTGGTGCGCGTCAACCGCCCACCGCTGTCATAGCTGTAGCTGGTGGTCCCGGTGCCGTCCGTCATCACGGTTCGCTGGCCGTCGGCGTCGTAGCTGTAGCTCACCGCCGGTGTCTGGGTGCCGCTGTAGGAGACTCCGGTTATCTGGCCGTCGGCGTCATAGGTCCTGGTGATCGCCGAACCATCCGGCCGGGTCAGCAGGTCGAGATTCCCACCGGCGTCGTAGGAGTAACGGGTGATCAGATTGCCCGGCTGGGTTGCCGCTACCAGCAGACCGGCTGGGTCGTACTCATAGCTGAGTACCTGCCCGTCCGGGTCTGTGACCGAGGCGAGCCGGCCAGCCGCGTCGTAGCTGTAGTCGGTGCTGCTGGCATCCGGATCGACGACGCTCGACGGTTGTCCGTCCGCGGTGTACAGGCGACGGGTCAGCCGGTTCAACGGGTCGGTGCTCGTTGCCAGTTGGCCGGCGGCGTCATAGCTGAAGAGCGTGGTGGACCCGTTGGCATCCGTGGTGGAGATGGGCTCCCCAGCCGTGTCGTAGCTGATGCTCGAGACCGCACCGGAGGGCAGCGTGACGGTCAGCGGGCGACCGTCGAGGTCGTAGCTGTAACGGGTGAGCCGGTTGTCGGGATCGGTCGAGGTGCTGAGGTTGTCGCGCGGGTCGTAGGTGTAGCTGGTCAGGTGATTGTCAGGATCGGTGACCGTGGCCAGCCGGCCCGTCGGCGTGTAGGTGTAGCTGGTCAGGCCGCCGTCGGGTTCGGTCGTCGACACGAGCTGGCCGGCAGCGTCGTAGGCACGAGCGCGGATCAGTCCGGACGGGCTGGTGAGCCCGACCTGGTTGCCGTCGGAATCGTAGGCGTACTGCGTCACATGACCGGAGGCATCGGTACTGGTCGTCACCCGTCCTACCGCGTCGTAACCCAGCCGCGTCGTGTGGTTGGCGGAGTCGGTGATGGCCGTGATCCGCCCGGCCGCGTCGTAGCCGAGCGTCGTGGTCCGCGTGTCCGGATCGGTGGTGGACAGCACGTTTCCGGCTTGGTCGTGGAGGTAGTGGGTGACGCCACCAGTCGGATCGGTGGCGCTGGCCAGCGTGCCGTCCGGGGCGTAGCCCCACCGTCTTTGGTGGCCACCGGGACTGGTCGAGGTGAGCAGATCACCTTGCGAACTGAACGTGCGCGAGGTCAACCGACCGAGCGGATCGATGGCCGAGGTCTGGTCATTGAGAGCGTCGTAGGTCCAGATCGTGGTCCGGCCGAGCGCGGCGGTTTCACTGGTCCGGTTGCCTGCCGCGTCATAGGTGTAGCTGGTGACCGTGCCCGTCGGGTCGGTCACCGAAGCCAGGTTGCTGGCCGTGTCATAGGTGTACGTGGTGGTCGCGGCGGCCGCGGTGCCAACCGCGACGGTCAGTGCCGTCAGTTGGCCGTTGCTGTACGTCTCACTGGTCTGCGCTCCACCGGGTGCGGTCGTCACGGTGGTGGAGCCGCTGTAAGCGAAGGTGGTAGCCCGCCCCACTGGGTCGGTCTGCCTGGTCACCCGATGCTGGGAGTCGTAGACATTCGTGGTGACGCCGCCGCCGGGCCGCACCTGCGTGGTGAGGTAGTGACCGGAGCCGTAACCGTAGTGGACCAGCCCGCCGTCGACTCCGGTGACGACCGCGAGATTGCCATTGGAGTCATAGGAATACTGGGCGCTCCGGCCAGCAGAATCGGTCACCGAGCTGATCCGGGTTCCCGACCAGGTGAAGCTGAGTGACCGGTTGCCTCCGGCCGCCATGGCCGACAGCTGACCGGCACCGGTGTAGGAAAAGGTGACGGCGTTGCCGTGCAGGTCACTCAGCGCCGCAAGCGAACCGTCGCTGTTGAAGGTGATCTGCTGCCTGGCCCCTCGGACGAACAGCCATTTCTGCGTGGTGGCGTCGAAGCTGAGGGTGGCGTGCACACGCTGGGGCGCCGTGTAGTGCTGGGAGGCGTCCTCGGAGAAGACGACTGTCGCGCCGCTCTCCTGCACGACCTGCACCTGACGCGGCAACGGATCGCTGGTGTCCCCCGGGGTCAGTACCCGCAGCGCCATCGAGAAGCTGGCCGTCCAGCCGTAGCCGAACGGTCCATCGACTGCCGCACCCGAGGAGGAGTAGGTCCGGCCGACAGCCAGCGCCGGCCCGAAGCCGCCGATGCCGATGTCCGCGCTGGAAAGGTAGAACTCGCCGGTTGCGGTGTTGACCGGATCCGCATGCGAGCACTGGCATAGCGGCTCGGCCGGATTGCTCCCGCCGATCGTCTCACCCGGCAGGGACGCCCCACCGGCATTGGGCGCGGAGAACCCGTTCGAGGTGGCCTGGATGTCGGTCATCCGACTGGAATTCACCGAGGAGGCCACCACGGCGATATAGGTGTGGAAGCCGTTGCTCCAGGGGGTGACAGTGGCCGTACAGCTGGTTCCGGTCGCGCACCAGGTGAGGACTATGCCGGCCGTGTAGTCGAGCAGATAGATCCGGTAGGCGCTGCCGGTGTTGCCGACGTTCTGGTTCGCGGTTCCGGTCACCGTGAAGTTGGTGGATGAACCGACGGCGGAGACACTGGACTCCAGCGCAACGGTCCAGGCCTTCCGGGTGAGGGTGATCTCGTTGGAGACCGCCTGCTGACCGGTCACATTGGCATAGGTCGGAGTGCCGTTGGTGGCGGCCACCTCGGCCACGTAGACCTGCGGGCCGCCGGTGTAGAACACCGGCACA
>JAVEEO010000420.1 GCA_030840415.1 Pseudonocardiales bacterium
GAGATCACTCGGTTTCCGGGTGATCGGTATGGACTTGGGCAGCCAGCACGAGCCGTGGCGGCAGAAGCGGATTCCTACGCTTGTATCTGCGGATTCGCCGACGCTACGGCCGGCAGCCCTCCACTAGGACGGAGCGCGCGGGCGAAGTGACAGGGGCATGGAAAGTCCTCTCGAGCCAGATGCCGCCGAATTGAAGTTGATCTCAGGCGCCGTCTCAGCCGAGATCAACTTTGGACGCCTATTCCCCGTGGAACGAGTGCGCCCTCACCGTAGCCAGAAATTAAGCGGTATTCAACCCCAATGTCCTAATCGACTGCTAAATGGCGTTAGCGATTTGGTCCCCGCATTCACGTGCTCGCGAGGAAGTGAACCGGCAGACCGAGCCGTCAGAGGTTGCCGAGGACCCGGCTGACCGCGATCTCCAGGACGACCCGGCGCGGATTGACCCGCGGCACCCGATACCGCGCGGCATAGCGGCGTTCGGCGTCGGCCACCGATTCGGCGTCGGCCCTGAGCACGGCCCGGCCCTCCAGCGTCGACCAGCGGCGGCCGTCGACCTGGCACAGTGCCACCGCGGCGCCGGCCGGACCGGCGGCCAGCACCTGGCGCGCCTTGTGCGAGTCGCCGGAGGTGATCACCCGCGCCAGCCCCGCCTCGTCGTCCAGCGTCACGCCCACCGGGACGACGTGCGCGGTGCCGTCGGCGCGCACCGTGCTCAGGGTCGCCAGCCGGCGTTCGCGCCAGAACTCGTAGAACTCCGCACCGCGGCCGGTCAGGTCCGTCATCGATCGTCCCCCTCGGGTGCCCGGCGCAACAATGGCGGCAGGAACGCCGCACCTGCCTGGTCGCTGCCGGCTGCCACCGCATCGCCGGGATTGGACATCGCGCACGAGCGTAGCGACAGGCAGCCGCAGCCGATGCAGGACTGCAGCCCGTCGCGCAGCGCCTGCAGTGCCTCGATCTGCTCGTCCAGGCGCCGTCGCCAGCTGCGCGAGATCCGGCCCCAGTCGGCCCGGGTCGGCGTTCGCAGCTCGGGCAGCTCGGCCAGCTCCACCCGGATCTCGTCCAGGCTGAGCCCGACATTGCGGGCCGCCCGGATGAAGGCCAGCCGGCGCAGCACGCTCCGCTCGAAGCGGCGCTGACCGCCACCGGTCCGGCTGGCCGTGATCAGCCCTTCACGCTCGTAATAGCGCAGCGCCGACGCCGCGAAGCCGCTGCGCCGGGCCACCTCCGACACCGTCAGCAGCTGTTTCGAATCCACCCCGCCAGCCTACTTGACTTGAAGCGCACTTCAACTTCAAGGATGGAGGAAACCCAACCCCTGGAGGAGAACATGCCCACCGCTGTCATCACCGGCGCATCCGCCGGCCTCGGCCGAGCACTGGCGCTCGCCCTGTCCGAGCAAGGCTGGAACCTGGCGGTCGACGCCCGGCGGCCGGACCGGCTGTTCCGGCTGGCCGACCAGCTGGGCGGCGCTACCCGGTTGCGCGCGATCGCCGGCGACGTCGGCGACAGCGGGCACCGCCGCGAACTGCTCGCCGCCGCCGAGGAGTTCGGCTCGCTGGACCTGCTGGTCAACAACGCCAGCACCCTCGGCCCCAGCCCGCTGCCGGCCCTGGCCGAGCTCACCGCCGAGCAGCTGGAGGCCATCCTGCACACCAACGTGGTCGCACCGCTGGCGCTGATCCGACTGGCCCTGCCGGCGTTGGCCGCCACCGGCGGCACGGTGCTCAACCTGTCCTCCGATGCCGCGGTCGCGCACTACCCCGGCTGGGGCGGCTACGGCTGCGCCAAGGCGGCGCTGGACCACCTGAGCGCAACCCTGGCCGTCGAGCAGCCGGAGCTGCGCTGCTACAGCTTCGATCCGGGCGATCTGCGCACCGAGCTGCACCAGGCCGCCTTTCCCGGTGAGGACATCAGCGACCGGCCGGACCCCGAGGCGGTGCTGCCGGCCCTGCTGCGGCTGATCGAGCGGCGGCCACCGAGTGGGCGGTACACCAGCGGCGATCCGGAATTGTCCGCAGCCGCAACCGAGAACGCCGTCGCCGAGGAGCTGTCCCGATGACCCTGCACGCCTCGCTCGCCAGTACCCGCTTCGAGCTGCCCGACCACCTGACCGCCACCGAGCCGCCCGAGCATCGCGGCCTGGACCGCGACGGGGTGCGGCTGCTGGTCGCCGAAGCCGTTGCGGGCGCTGCCGGCCAAACCGACATCCGCCTCGCGCACTGCCGGTTCCGCGAACTCGGCAGCTACCTGCGGCCCGGTGACCTGGTCGTGGTCAACACCTCCCGGACCATCGCCGCCGAGGTGGACGCGGTACTCGACGGCGACCGGCCGGTGGTGCTGCACGTGGCCACCCCGCTGGGCGACGGCAGCTGGGTGATCGAGCTGCGTACCGCCCCGGATGCCTCCCGGCCGGTGCTGGACGCCCGACCCGGCGCGCGGCTCGGCCTGGCCGACGGCGTCCGGGCACGGCTGCTGGCGCCCTATCCCGGCAACGCCGCCTCGCCGACCGGCCAGGGCAACCGGCTGTGGCGCGCCGAGGTGACCGGCGACCTGCCCGAGCACCTGCGGCGGCACGGCCGGCCGATCAGCTACGGCTACCTGTCCGGGCAGTGGCCACTGGCCGACTACCAGACGGTGTTCGGGCGGCATCCCGGCAGCGCCGAGATGCCCAGTGCCGGCCGGCCGTTCAGCACCGCGCTGGTGACCGACCTGATCAGCCGGGGCATCGGCTTCGCCGCCATCACCCTGCACACCGGGGTGTCCTCGCAGGAGGCCGGCGAGCCGCCCCAGCCGGAGCGCTTCGAGGTGCCGGCCGGCACCGCCCGGCTGGTCAACGCCACCCGGCAGGGCGGCGGACGGGTGATCGCGGTCGGCACCACCGTCACCCGGGCGCTGGAGTCGGCCGCCGATCGAGCGGGCCGGCTGAGCCCGGCCCGCGGCTGGACCGAGCTGGTCATCGGCCCCGAGCATCCGGCCAGGGCGGTGACCGGACTGATCACCGGCCTGCACAATCCGGACGCCTCGCACCTGCTGCTGGTGGAATCGGTGGCCGGTCCCCGGCTGGCCCAGCGGGCCTACGACGCGGCGGTCGAGGCGCGCTACCTGTGGCACGAGTTCGGCGATTCCTGCCTGCTGCTCGCCGAGCCCCGCTGAGCACGCTGAGCGCCGCCGGGCTACCCGCGCCGACCCGGTCCGGGTCCGGCACTACCGTCGGAAGGCATGCACCCCGATCCCGACCGGCTCGCCGCCATCGCCGCCCGACTGCCCGGCGCCCTGGTCGCGCTGGACTTCGACGGCACCCTCGCCCCGATCGTCGCGGACCCCGGCGCCGCCCGTCCGGTGCCGGGCGTGCTCGACACCCTGATCGGGTTGGCCGCGGCCGGCACCCAGGTCGCGATCGTCACCGGCCGCGACGCCGCCACGGTCCTTGAACTCGGCGGCCTGGCGGCCATCCCGGAGGTGGTCGTCAGCGGCCTGCACGGCGCCGAGACCTGGCAGCACGGCCGGCTGCGGACCCGGGACGAGCCGGCCGGCCTGGCGGTGCTGCGCGCCAGCCTGCCGCCGCTGCTGCGCAACACCGACGGCAACGTCTGGCTGGAGGACAAGCGGCTGTCGCTGGTGGTGCACGCCCGCCGGAGCAGCGACCCGGAGCGGGTGCTCGCCGACCTCGGCGACCGGCTGCCGCCGCTGGTCGCCGAGCAGGGCCTGGAGCTGCACCCGGGCAAGCTGGTGCTCGAGATCAGGATCCCGGGCCTGTCCAAGGCCGGCGCGCTGGAACAGCTGCTGACACCGGCCACCTCGGCGGCGCTGTTCGCCGGCGACGACCACGGCGACCTGCCGGCGCTGGCCGCGGTGGCGGCGTGGGCGGCGGCCACCGCCCGGCCGGCGCTGACCGTCGCGGTCGGCGAGCTGGCCGAGCTGCGCCGGGCCGCCGATGCCGCCCTGGATTCGCCGGCCGAACTCGCCGAGCTGCTGGCCGGCCTGCTGGCAGGAGCCTGAGACTCGCCAGGGCGGCGGCTGCCACCCGGGGCAGCCGGCCAATGGTCTGATATGCCCATGACCGGACCAGACCGACCCGCCGGCCACGGCGCGAACCCCGCCGATGGCCGGATCGTGGTGGACAACCTGACCAAAATCTTTGGCGACCAGCGGGCGGTGGACTCGCTGAGCTTCACCGTCGAGCCGGGTTCGGTGACCGGCTTCCTGGGCCCGAACGGCGCCGGCAAGACCACCACGCTGCGGATGCTGCTGGGGCTGGTCCGGCCGACTTCGGGCTCAGCGACCATCAACGGGATGAAGTACGAGGCGCTACCCCGGCCGCTGCAGACGGTCGGCGCGGCGTTGGAGGCGGCCAGCTTCCATCCGGCCCACACCGGCCGGCAGCACCTGAGGATCTACTGCGCGGCCGCGGGACTGCCCGCCCGCCGGGCCGACGAGGTGCTGGAACTGGTGGGCCTGGGGCAGGTGAGCAGGAAGAAGACCAAGGGCTACTCGAGGGGCATGCGGCAGCGGCTCGGCCTGGCCGGCACGCTGCTCGGCGATCCCAAGGTGCTGATCCTGGACGAGCCGGCCAACGGCCTGGACCCCGAGGGCATCCGCTGGCTGCGTGGATTCTTCCGCCACCTCGCCGGCGAGGGCCGCACCGTCCTGGTGTCCAGCCACCAGCTGGCCGAGGTGCAGGAGGTCGCCGACCGGGCCGTGATCCTGAACCGGGGCAGGCTGGTGCGCGCCGGCACCCTCGGCGAGCTGTCGGCCGGCACCGCGACCACCGTGGTCCGCGGCCCGGCACTGGGACCGCTGCAGCAGGCACTGACCGACGCCGGATTCGGCGGCACCTCCGAGCCGGACGGCGCGCTGCGCATCCGCACCGACCAGTTGGCCCACGTCGGCCATCTGGCCTTCACCCACAACGTCGAACTGCACGAGCTGCGGCTGGAGGAGTTCGACCTGGAGCGGCTGTTCTTCAGCCTGACCGAGGGCGAGCACCAGGGCGCCGACCTCGACCCGCCCGGACGCGGCCAGCGGCCGGGCCTGCCCTACCAGCAGCAGGGGGGTGCCCGGTGATCAACCTGATCCGCTCCGAGGTCCTGAAGATCCGCAGCACCCAGGTGTGGTTCTGGATGGCGCTGCTGGCCGCCGCCTTCACCGCGCTCGGCACCATCGGCACCGTGGTGGAGGCCGTCAACGCCCACGACCGCGGCGACGTGGTGGACTACTACGCCGTCTTCACCCAGTCCCAGGGCGCAGGCGTGGCGCTGCTGGTGCTCGGGCTGCTGGGCCTGACCACCGAGTTCCGGCACAAGACGATCACCCCGACGCTGCTGGCCACCCCGAACCGGTGGCTGCTGCTGGCCGGTAAGGCCGCCTCCTACGCCGTCTTCGCGATCGTCTACGCGCTCATCTGCGTGCTGCTGAACTTCGCCATCGCCATCATCTGGCTCTCGGCGGCCGGGGTGCCGCTGGACTACGGCCACGGGGTGCCCGGCGGCGTGCTGAAGGCATTCCTGTCGCTGGTGCTGACCGGCATGTTCGGCCTGGGCCTGGGGGCGCTGCTGCGCAACCAGGCAGCCGCCATGGTCTTCGGGATCGTGTACATCTTCATTCTCGACAACGTGCTCAACTTCGTGCCCTGGGTGCGCAAGGGCTACGCCTGGACGCCGGGCGGCGGCCTGAAGGCCTTCCTGTCCAACGGCCACATCGAGGGCATGCCGGACGACGTGCACCTGCTGGCTCCGGTGGCCGGTGGCCTGCTGTTCCTGGCCTGGGCGCTGGCGCTGCTGGCCGTCGGCGGCCGGTTCAGCCTGAGCCGCGACATCAGCTGACGCCGCCAGCCGCCCGCCGGGTGGGCTGTGAGCAACCGCACCGCCCGTCAACAGGCCGATCGGGCCGCGCCGCTGCGGCGTGTCGCGGTCCGCGCGTACCCTGATACACCGGGTCGTGACCTGGCCGGGGGTGATCATCCCGCGCTGCCGGACGCCACCCGCCGCAGGCTTACGCATACTTGGAGAAGGTGGCCGACGACGTGACCGCGCAGTCCTCGACTGGCAGTGAATCAACCCGCCCCGACTTCGGCGCGAACGAGTGGCTGGTCGAGGAGATGTACGAGCGCTACCTGGCCGATCCGTCAGCGGTGGACGCGGCCTGGCACGACTTCTTCGCCGACTACCGACCGGCGGCCGGCCCGGCCGGTTCGGTCCGGCAGGCCCCGGCCGGTAGCGCCTTCGACTACGACCCGGACCAGGACGAGCCGCAGGCCGGCTCGGTCGGGGCCGCAACCCAGGCCGCCCCAACCCAGGCCGGCGCTGCCGAGGCGGATTCCGGCAAGGCCGCGGCCGCCACCCCCGTCGATGGCACGGCCGACACCGGCAAGGCCGTCCGCGATCAGGCCGCCCCCGACCGCACCGGCTCGGTCAAGGCCGACACTGGCCGCGACCAAGCCACGTCGGACTCCGGCACGGCGGCGGCCACCCCCGCCGACACCGGTCAGAACGGCTCGCGCCCGGCCGGCGAACACCGTGCCGCGGACGGCCGCACCCCGGCAGCAGCCGAGCCGGCCGGCACCTCCGACCCGGCGGCGGCCAAGGCGCAGCCCTCGACCAGCCAACCCGCCACCACCGGCCAGCCCGAGCCCAAGCCGGCCGCCAAGGCCGCCGCCCAGCCGGCGACCACGCCGGCGTGGGCCAGTGCACCGGTCGCGCCCACCGCACCCGCCGACGCCCACATCACCGTGCTGCGCGGCGCGCCGGCCAAGGTCGTCACCAACATGCAGGCCTCGCTGGAGATCCCGACCGCGACCAGCGTCCGGGCGGTACCGGCCAAGCTGCTGGCCGACAACCGGATCATCATCAACAACCACCTGCGCCGGGCCCGGGGCGGCAAGGTCAGCTTCACCCACCTGATCGGCTACGCCGTGGTCCGGGCGCTGCGCGACTTCCCGGAGATGAACAACTTCTTCGCCGTCAACCCCGACGGCAAGCCGGTCGTGGTGCAGCCCGAGCACGTCAACCTCGGCCTGGCCATCGACCTGCCCGGCAAGGACGGCGGCCGCTCGCTGGTGGTCGCATCGATCAAGGCCGCCGAGCAGATGGACTTCGCCAGCTTCTGGGGCGCCTACGAGGACATCATCCGCCGCGCCCGGTCCGGCAAGCTGGCCGCCGACGACTTCGCCGGCACCACCGTCAGCCTGACCAACCCCGGCACCATCGGCACCAACCACTCGGTCCCCCGGCTGATGCAGGGCCAGGGCACCATCATCGGCGTCGGCGCGATGGAGTACCCGGCCGAGTTCAGCGGCATGAACCCCGACGCGCTCAACGACATGGGCATCTCCCGCACCATGACGCTGACCTCGACCTATGACCACCGGATCATCCAGGGCGCGCAGTCCGGTGAGTTCCTGCGCCGGGTGCACCAACTGCTGCTCGGCGAGGACAAGTTCTACTACGACATCTTCGCCGCCCTGCGCATCCCGTACGAGCCGGCGATCTGGCTGACCGACCGCGAGTTCAGCCACGAGGGCCAGATCGACAAGGGCGCCCGGGTGATCGAGCTGATCAACGCCTACCGGACCTCGGGCCACCTGATGGCCGACACCGATCCGCTTGAGTTCAAGATCCGGACCCACCCGGACCTCGACATCACCAAGCACGGCCTGACCCTGTGGGACCTGGACCGGGAGTTCGCGGTCGGCGGCTTCGCCGGCCAGAAGCTGATGAAGCTGCGCGACATCCTCGGAGTGCTGCGCGACGCCGACTGCCGCCGGGTGGGCGTGGAGTACATGCACATCATCGATCCGGAGGAACGCGCCTGGATCCAGCAGAACATCGAGGTCAAGAACGACGCGCCGACCCGGGAGGAGCAGAAGCACATCCTGTCCCGGCTCAACGTCGCCGAGGCGTTCGAGACCTTCCTGCAGACCAAGTACGTCGGCCAGAAGCGGTTCAGCCTGGAGGGCGGCGAGACCGTCATCGCGCTGCTGGACGCGGTGCTGGCGGCCTCGGCCAGCTACGCCCTGGACGAGGTCGTCATCGGCATGCCGCACCGCGGCCGGCTCAACGTGCTCGCCAACATCGTGGGCAAGCCGTACGCCAAGATCTTCAACGAGTTCGAGGGCAACATCGACCCGGGCACCGCGCAGGGCTCCGGCGACGTCAAGTACCACCTCGGCGCGCACGGCACCTACGTCGGCGCCGACGGGACCAAGGTCGCGGTGGGGCTCACCGCCAACCCCTCGCACCTGGAGGCGGTCAACCCTGTGCTCGAGGGAATCGTGCGCGCCAAGCAGGACATCCTCGACAAGGGCGAGGACGGCTTCACGGTGCTGCCGGTGCTGATGCACGGCGATGCCGCCTTCGCCGGCCAGGGCGTGGTCGCCGAAACCCTGAACCTCTCGCAGCTGCGCGGTTACCGGACCGGCGGCACGGTGCACGTCGTGGTGAACAACCAGGTCGGCTTCACCACCTCGCCGGCCCAGTCGCGCTCCAGCCTGTACTGCACCGACATCGCGCGGATGATCTCGGCGCCGATCTTCCACGTCAACGGCGACGACCCCGAGGCCTGCGTTCGGGTGGCCAAGCTCGCGGTGGCCTACCGGGTGCGGTTCAAGAAGGACGTCGTCATCGACATGGTCTGCTACCGCCGCCGCGGCCACAACGAGGCCGACAACCCCTCGTTCACCCAGCCGCTGATGTACGACATCATCGACAGCAAGCGCAGCGTCCGCAAGCTCTACACCGAGGCCCTGATCGGCCGCGGCGACATCACCATCACCGACGCCGAAGAGGCGCTCAAGGACTTCCAGGCCCAGCTGGAGAAGGTCTTCCTGGAGACCCGGGACGCCACCGGCAAGCCGCGACCGGAACCGGTGATGGAGGAACCGCCCGCCCAGCAGCGCGCCGCCACCGCGGTCCCCGCCGAGCTGATCAAGACCATCGGCGACCTTTACGCCAACCACCCGGCCGGCTTCACCATCCATCCCCGGCTCAAGCCGCAGATCGACCGGCGGGTGGCCCAGACCACCGGCGGCGACATCGACTGGGCGACCGCCGAGCTGCTGGCCTTCGGTTCGCTGACCGTCGACGGCCATCCGGTGCGGCTGGCCGGCCAGGATTCCCGGCGCGGCACCTTCACCCAGCGGCACGCGGTGCTGATCGACCGCAACACCGGCGAGGAGTACACCCCGCTGCGCCACATCCCCGGCGCCAAAGCACCGTTCCGCGCCTACGACTCGCTGCTGTCGGAGTACGCCGCGATGGGCTTCGAGTACGGCTACTCGGTGGCCAAGCCCGACGCCCTGGTGGTGTGGGAGGCCCAGTTCGGCGATTTCGCCGACGGCGCGCAGACCATCATCGACGAGTTCATCGCCTCGGGCGAGGCCAAGTGGGGCCAGCGCTCGTCGGTGACCCTGCTGCTGCCACACGGCTACGAGGGCCAGGGGCCCGACCACTCCACCGGCCGGCCCGAGCGGTTCCTGCAGCTTGCCGCCGAGAACAACATGACGGTGGCGATGTGCTCCTCGCCGGCCAACTACTTCCACCTGCTGCGCCGGCAGGCGCTGTCGGACATCCGGCGGCCGCTGATCGCCTTCACCCCCAAGTCGCTGCTGCGGCTCAAGGCCGCGGTCAGCCAGTTGGAGGAGTTCACCGGCGGCGGCTTCCGGCCGGTGATCGGCGACGCGTCGGCAGCGCCGGACCAGGTGACCCGGGTGGTGCTCTGCAGCGGCAAGATCTACTACGACCTGCTGGCCGCCCGCACCGAGGCCGGCCGCTCGGACGTGGCGATCATCCGCCTGGAGCAGCTCTACCCGCTGCCCGGCGAGGAGATCGCCGCCGAGCTCGCCAAGTACCCGGACGCGCAGCTGATCTGGGCCCAGGAGGAGCCGGCCAACCAGGGCGCCTACCCCTTCATCGCGCTGAACCTGCCCGAGCGGCTGGCCGCCCACGGTGACACCCGGCAGCTCTACCGGGCCTCGCGCCGGGCATCGGCCTCGCCGGCGGTCGGCTCGGCCAGCGTGCACGACAAGCAGCAGCGCGAGGTAGTGGCCACCGCGCTGGGCTAGCTCCGGGGCTGGGCTAGCTCCGGCGCTGGGCCAGGTCTGAAGCTGGGCTAGGTTGACTGGCATGCCAGCAACCGATGACCGCCTCATCCGCTGGGGCATCCTGGGCGCCGGCGGCATCGCCGGCAAGTTCGCCGCCGACCTGGTCCGCACCCCGGGCAACACGCTGGCCGCGGTCGGTGCCAGAGACGCCGGCCGGGCGGCCGAGTTCGCGAGCCGGTTCGGGGCGCGGCGCTCCTACGGCAGCTACGCCGAACTGGTCGCCGACCCCGACCTGGACGTCCTCTACATCGCCACCACCCATCCGGGACACCGGGAGCAGGCGCTGCTGGCCATCGCCGCCGGCAAGGCGGTGCTGATCGAGAAGCCGGTCTGCCTGAACGCCGCGGACGCCCGCGAGGTGTTCGCCGCCGCGGTGGCGGCCGGGGTGTTCGCCATGGAAGCGATGTGGATGCGCACCAACCCGCTGATCCGCAAGGCGCAGGAGCTGCTGGCGGGCTCGGCCCTCGGGGAGCTGGCCTCGGTACGGGCCGAGCTGGGCCTGGGCCGGCCCTACGACCCGTCGCACCGGCTCTACGACCTGGCCAACGGCGGCGGCGCGCTGCTGGACCTGGGTATCTACCCGGTGACCTTCGGCTGGATCTTCGGCGGCCCGCCGCAGTCGATGACCGTCACCGGAACGCTGGCCCCGACCGGCAGCGACGCCACGGTGGCGATGCAGTGGAGCTACCCCGGCGGCCGGGACGCGCAGCTGTGGTGCTCGGCCCCGGTCGCCGCGCCGTTCCGCGGGCTGGTGGTCGGCACCGAGGGCTGGATCCGGACCGAGGGCCGGTTCTACCGCCCGTCGGCGCTGACCGTGAACATCGGCGGCCAGGAGACCCGGATCGAGGACCCGCTGGAGGCCGGCAGCTTCGGCTACACCCCCGAGATCGCCGAGGTGGCCCGCTGCCTGCGCGCCGGGCTGACCGAGAGCCCGCTGATCCCGGCCGCCGACACCATTGCAATTCTGGAGTTGCTCGACCGGGCACGGGCCGAACTCGGCGTCCGCTACCCGGGTGAATGACCCGCACCGACAGCACCACACCGATAGCACCGCACCGATAGGGACCAGGATGTACTTCACCGATCGTGGCATCGAGGAACTGCAGTCGCGCCGGGGCGAGGAGGAGGTCAGCCTGGCCTGGCTGGCCGAGCGGCTGCGCAGCTTCGTCGACCTCAACCCCGACTTCGAGGTCGCCGTGGACCGGCTGGCCACCTGGCTGGCCAGGGCCGACGACGAGGACGACTGACCGGGCCTGAACGGCCCCGCCCGGTCCGGTCTGGTCCCCTACGGCAGCGCCGGCGCTGTGACGTCGGTGTCCTGCGGGGCCGCGTGGGTCAGGTTCGAGCTGTCCAGGCCCAGGCGCGCGAAGAGCCGGAGGAACAGCTGCGCCAGCGGGCCGATCGCGACCGCGAACAGCACCGTCCCCACCCCCACCGTGCCGCCGAGCAGCCAGCCGGTGACCAGCACGGTGACCTCCACCAGCGTCCTGCTGAGGCGGATCGACAGCGGCGTCCGTCGGGCGATTCCGGTCATCAGGCCATCGCGCGGGCCGGGACCGAAGCCGGCGGTGATGTACATGCCGGTGGCCACCCCGCACAGCAGCACCGCGGCGGCCAGCGTCGAGATCCGGGCCGGATTGCCGTGCTGCTCGGGCAGCACCGCCAACGTCGCGTTCATCGCCAGGCCCACCACCAGCACGTTGCTCACCGTGCCGAGCCCCGGCCACTGGCGCAGCGGGATCCACAGCAGCAGCACCAGCGCGCCGACCGCGATGCTCACGGTGCCGATCCGGTGGTCCAGCACCACGGCCAGGCCCTGGTGCAGCACGTCCCACGGGTCCAGGCCGAGGCCGGCCTGCACCTGCATCGCGGCCGACACCCCGTAGAGCACCAGGCCCAGGTACAGCTGCCCGAGTCGCCGGACCCAGCGCAGCCCGCCGAGCCGCCGGTTCCGGCCCGGGGTACTCACCGGTCGTGGTGCACGCATCAGCCGATCATGCCGGTCGCGCGGGTCCGGCCGACGCGCCGGTCACCCCTTCGCGGCGAGCCTGCTCGGCGACCGCCCGCCGCACCGCCGGCACCACCCGCTCGTCGAACGGCGCCGGCACGATGTAGTCCGGACGGAGTTCGGCCGCCACCACCGAGCCCAGCGCCGCGGCGGCGGCCAGCTTCATCCCCTCGGTGATCTGCCGGGCACCGGCGTCGAAGGCCCCGGCGAACACGCCCGGGAAGGCCAGCACGTTGTTGATCTGGTTCGGGTGGTCGCTGCGCCCGGTGGCCACCACCGCGGCGTGCCGGCGGGCGATCTCCGGGTCGATCTCCGGGGTCGGGTTGGCCAGCGCGAAGACCACCGAGTCGGCGGCCATGCTGGCGATCGCGGCCTCGCTCACCGCGCCGGCGCTGACCCCCAGGAACACGTCGGCACCGGCCAGCGCGGCCTCCAGCGCCCCGGAAATCCCGCTGGTGTTGGTGAGTTCGGCCAGTTCCCGCTTGACCGGGTTCAGGTCGCTGCGGCTCGGGTGCACGATGCCCCGGGAGTCGACCATGGCCAGGTCGCCGATGCCGGCGGCCAGCAGGATCCGGGCGCAGGCCACCCCGGCCGCGCCGGCGCCGGAGACCACCACCCGCAGGTCGGCGAGGCTGCGTCCGGTGAGGCTGGCGGCGTTGCGCAGCGCGGCCAGCACCACGATCGCGGTGCCGTGCTGGTCGTCGTGGAACACCGGGATTGCCAGCCGCTCCCGCAGCCGGGCCTCGATCTCGAAGCAGCGTGGTGCGGAGATGTCCTCCAGGTTGATCCCGCCGAAGGAGGGCGCGATCCGGACGACGGTCTCGACGATCTCGTCCGGATCGGTGGTGGCCAGCACGATGGGGACGGCGTTGAGCCCGGCGAACTGCTCGAAGAGGGCGCACTTGCCCTCCATCACCGGCAGCGCCGCCGCCGGGCCGATGTCGCCCAGGCCCAGCACCGCGGTGCCGTCGCTGATCACCGCGACCAGTCGGGAGCGCCAGGTGTAGGTGGCGGCCAGCGACTCGTCGGCCGCGATCGCCGCCGACACCTGTGCCACCCCGGGGGTGTAGGCCAGCGACAGCGCCTCCCGGTCGGTCAGCGGCAGGCTGCTGGTCACCACCAGCTTGCCGCCCTGGTGGATCTTGAACACCGGGCTGGACGGATCGAAGGTCGGACTCACGCGGCAGACTCCCAAGGACGCAGGACAGGACGCACACAGCAGGAACGTTCAGCCTGCGACAACACCGAGCCGAAAGTTGCTCGTCCCATGCTGCATGCGCTCTCCAGTGTGGCGCTCAGAGTGGCCCGGCGCCCCGTGGTGCGGTGCCCCACCAGCGACCGGTCACCGACCGCCACCGGTTGCCGAGCCGGTCCGGCGGCCCGCCCCGGGGCCAGACCCGCACCACCTCGGCCAGCACGTCGGCCACCCCGTACTGGCGCGAGTCGCTGCCCTGCCGGGCGTTGTCGCTGGCCAGCAGCCAGCCGCCGTCCTGCTCGGCCACCGCCCGTTTGATCACCAGCAGGTCGGGACGACGCCGGAAGCTGGCCAGCACCAGCGACCCGGGCCGCACCCGGGCCCCGTGCCGGACCAGCAGCCAGTCCCCCGGCAGCAGGGTGGGTGCCATCGAGGCACCCTCGACCCGCACCCGCTGCCAGGGAAGCAATGCCTGCATACCGCATGATGCTGCCCGACCGATCGGCAGCCCGCCGGAGTAGGGTCGCAATCGAGCGTTCCGCACTCGGAATGCGTTGTTGTCGCGACTGGAGGAGATGTCATGCGCTTGATGCGCCGTTCGATCACCGCTTCCGCTCACTGCGACCTGCCGTGCGGCGTGTACGACCCGGCACAGGCTCGCATCGAGGCAGAGTCGGTGAAGGCCATCCAGGAGAAGTACCAGGCCAACGACGACCCGGTGTTCCGGACCCGTGCGCTGATCATCAAGGAGCAGCGGGCGGATCTCGTGAAGCACCACCTCTGGGTGCTTTGGACGGACTACTTCAAGCCGCCGCACTTCGAGAAGTACCCGCAGCTGCACGACCTGTTCAACCGCGCCACGAAGCAGGCCGGCGCAGCAGGCGGCAAGCAGTCGGTCGACCCGGCTGAAGGGCAGAAGCTGCTGGACCTCATCGCCGAGATCGACGCGATCTTCTGGGAGACCAAGAACGCGGCATGACGCGGTGGCGGAGGGCGTGATGGCAGAGGCCGGTTCCTTAGCGGAGCCGGCCTTCGCCGTGCCTGGGCCCCTTCCCGACGGGGTCCAGCTGTGGCTGGTCCGGCACGGCGAGACCACGTGGAGCCGGTCCGGCCGGCACACCGGCCGCACGGACCTTCCGCTCACCGAGGCCGGTGCGGCCCAGGCGGTGGCGCTGCGCGAGATCCTCGCCGACGTCCGTCCGGCGTTCGTGCTGTGCAGCCCGCGCCAGCGCGCCGTCGCCACCGCACAACTGGCCGGCCTGCGGGTCGACGCCATCGACGAGGATCTCGCCGAGTGGGACTACGGCGACTACGAGGGGCTGACGAGCCACGAGATCCGCCAGCGCGTGCCCGGCTGGTCGCTGTGGACCCACGGCGTCCCCGACGGCGAGACCGCCGCTCAGGTGGCCGCCCGCGCAGACCGCGTCCTGCGGCGTGCGGCGAGCCATCTGGAACGTGGCCCGGTAGTTCTGGTCGCGCACGGGCATATAAGCAGAGTGATGGGTGCGCGGTGGATCGGGCTGCAGGCAGCCGACGGGGGGCACTTCGCGCTCGGGACCGCGGCCCCGTCGCTGCTCAGCACTCAGTACGAAACGCCGGTCATCGATCGGTGGAACCTGCCCAATCCCTCGACGACGAATGGTGATTCTCGGTGAGCGAAGCAAGCGATCGGCCCGACGGGGACGTCGTCGAAGTGCGGATACCCGCCGACGTCGCGTACGTCTCGACCCTGCGTTTGACGGCCGCCGGACTCGCCGCGCGCTGTGAGCTGACGATCGACGACATCGAGGATCTTCGGCTCGCCGTCGACGAGGCCTGCGCGCTGCTGCTGCCGCACGTGGCTCCGCCCAACACCATCGACGCCCGCTTCGAGCTGAACTACGGCCGGCTGGCCGTCGAGGTCAGCGGCCAGCCGTCCGGCGACGCGGAGCTGGATCGCACGGGCTTCGCGTGGACGGTGCTCGGTGCGCTCGCCTCGTCGGTGGACGTGACGCGTGCAGACGGCCGGTTGACAATCGCCCTCACCAAGCGACGTGAGGCAGCGAACCAGTGACCTCAACCTCGGGGCCACGCAACGACGAGGAAGAAACGCCTGTACCCGCTACGGAGCTGCTCGCGGAGCTGCATCGCCTGCCGCAGGGCAGCCCACGCCGCAAGGCGTTGCGCGACCGGCTCGTCGAGGCGCACATGCCACTCGTCGTCTATCTCGCGCGCCGGTTCTCCGGCCGCAACGAGCCGATGAACGACCTGGTCCAGGTCGGCGCCATCGGGCTGCTGAAGGCCATCGATCGCTTCGACCCGGAGCGGGGGCTGGAGTTCTCCACCTATGCCACGCCGACGATCCTGGGTGAGATCAAGCGGCACTTCCGCGACACCGGCTGGCTGATCCACGTGCCGCGACGGGCCCAGGAGCTGCAGACCACGGTCAACACCGCGCGTGCCGACCTCAGTCAGGAGCTCGGCCGCGCGCCCACGGTCAGCGAGCTGGCCGAGCGGATCGAGGTGGACGAGGACTCCGTTCTCGAAGCGCTCGATGCGGCTCGGGCCTACTCCGGCGTCCCGCTGGACGTGCTCGCGGCGCCCGGTGAGTCGGTGCCTGAGCACCCGATGCTGGGCGTGGTCGACGAGGGCTTCGAGCAGGTGGAGCAGCGCGCGCTGCTGCGCGAGGTCATCGCCAAGCTGCCCGAGTCCGAGCGGGAGATCTTGTTATTGCGGTTCGTCGCGAACAAGACGCAGACCGAGATCGCGGCCATCGTCGGCGTCTCGCAGATGCAGGTGTCCCGACTCGTGGCCCGCGGGCTCAAGCGACTGCGCGCCAGCTTGGGCGCCGACGAACCACCGACCGGCTAACGGGGTTCCCGGT
>JAVEEO010000431.1 GCA_030840415.1 Pseudonocardiales bacterium
CACCGGCGCCGACCTGCGCAGCAGCGTCGAGCGCGAGGGCGAGACCTACTACCTGTCCGGGAGCAAGCACCTGATCACCTTCGGGGTCAGCTGCGACTACTGGCTGCTGTTCGCCCGGCTGGCCGGCACCACCGGCAAGGACGGCACCGTCGCGCTGCTGGTGGACCGCAACTCCCCCGGCGTCACCGTCGAACCGATGTCGGACACCATGGGGGTGCGCGGCACCGACCACGCCCGGCTGAGCTTCGACCGGACGCCGGTGCCGATCGCCAACCGGCTGGGCGCCGAGGGCAACGGCCTGGACGTCGCGCTCGGCGGCTTCCTCACCCCCAGCCGGATCGCGGTGGCGATGTCGTGCGTGGGGCTGGCCCGCCGGGCCCAGGAACTGGCGGCCGGGCACGCGGCCTGCCGCAGCACCTTCGGCAAGCCGCTGGCTGCCCGGCAGGCGATCTCGTTCTCGCTGGCCGAGAACGCCGCCGACATCGAGGCCGCCCGGCAGCTGTGCCTGTACGCCGCCCGGCAGTGGGAGTCCGGCGACCCGCGGGCCGGCACGCTGTCCTCGATGGCCAAGCTGACCGCGGTCGACATGCTGACCCGGGTCACCGACAAGGCGCTGCAAGTGCACGGCGGCATCGGCTTCTGGGAGTCCAGCACCATCGAGCGGGTCTACCGGGACGCGCGGGCGCAGCGCTTCGAGGAGGGCACCAACGAGATCCAGAAGACGGTGATCGCCCGCGAGGTGCTGGGATCGTCGCGATGAGCCACCGGGGCTGCTTCAGCGACAGGGTTGCGGTGATCACCGGCAGTTCGCGCGGCATCGGCCGGGCGCTGGCCCTCACGCTGGCCGCCGACGGCGCCTACATCGTGGTGAACTACAAGAAGAACGCCGAGCTGGCCGAGCAGGCCCGCGAGCAGATCGAGCAGGCCGGCGGCCGAGCGATCACGGTGCGGGCCGACGTCGAGCAGCCCGAGGACATCGAGGCGCTGTTCGAGGCGGTGCGCACCGAGTTCGGCCGGCTGGACTACTTCGTCTGCAACGCGGCGGCGAGCTCGTTCAAGAACATCGCCGACCTCAAGCAGCACCACCTGGACCGCTCGTACGCGATGAACGTGCGGGCCTTCGTGCTCGGCGCCCAGCAGGCGGTGCGGCTGATGGAGGGGGGCGGCCGGATCGTGGCGCTGTCGTCCTACGGCAGCATCCGCGCCTACCCGACCTACGCCAACCTCGGCACCGCCAAGGCCGCCATCGAGGCGTGGATCCGGTACATGGCGGTGGAGTTCGCCCCGCAGCGGATCAACGTCAACGGGGTCAACGGCGGCATCATCGAATCGGACTCGTCGCAGTACTTCTACGACGTGCCCGGCATGGCGCCGCTGGAGAAGGTGCTGCCCAAGATCCCGGCCGCCCGGATGGGCACCGTGCAGGAGGTGGCGGACTGCGTGGCCTTCCTGCTCTCGCCCGCCTCGACCTACATCACCGGCCAGACCATCGTCGTCGACGGCGGCCTGTCGGTGATCGCGCCGCCGTTCGCCGAGGATCTCGGGCCGCCGCTGGCTTGGAACGGCTGAGCATGGCCGACCTCGGCGCCGTCTTCGCCCCGGGCCGGATCGGCCGGCTGCGGCTGCCGCACCGGATCGTGATGGGCGCGATGCACCTGGGCATCGAGGCGCGCGACGACGGCGGTACGGCCCTGGCCGCCTTCTACGCCGAGCGGGCCCGCGGCGGTGCCGGGCTGATGGTCACCGGTGGCGCCGCGGTCGAGGCGGCGGGTTCCGGTGGCCCGGCCTATGGCGTGCTCGACGATGCCCGGTTCGCCGAGCGGCTGCGCCGGGTGGCCGGCGAGGTGCACCAGGCCGGCGGGCTGATCGCGCTGCAACTGTTCCACGCCGGCCGGTACGCACCGGCCGGCAACTCCCCGCTGGCGCCGTCCGCGGTCTACAGCCGGTTCTCCCGCTGCACACCGCGGGCGATGACCGACGCCGAGGTCCGCGGCACCGTCGAGGCCTTCGCCCGCGGCGCGGCGCTGGCCGCCGAGCTCGGCTTCGACGCGGTGGAGGTGATGGGCTCGGAGGGCTACCTGATCGATCAGTTCCTATCGCCGCTGACCAACCTGCGCGACGACGACTGGGGCGGTGACTCGGCGCGCCGGTGCCGGTTCGGCGTCGAGGTGACCCGGGCGGTGCGAGAGGCCTGCGAGCTGGCGGTGATCGTCCGGTTCAGCGGGCGCGATCTGATGGCCGGCGGCACCGAGCCGGCCCAGGTGCACTCCTTCGCCTGGGCGCTGGCCGCCGCCGGGGCGGATGCTCTCAACGTCGGCGTCGGCTGGCACGAGGCCGCGGTGCCCAGCGTGCAGGCGATGGTGCCGGCCGGGGTGTGGGCGCCGGTGGCCGCCGAGATCAAGGCAGTGCTGACCGCGGCGGGGTTCGGCGCGCTGCCGGTGATCGCCGGCAACCGGCTGAACCGGCTGGAGCAGGCGGCGGAGGTGCTGGCCGGCACCCGGTCGAGCACCCGACCCGACTTCGTCTCGATGGCCCGGCCGTTCCTGGCCGACCCGCAGCTGGTCGAGGCGGGCCGGCGCGGCCGGCCGGTCAATGTCTGCCTGGCCTGCAACCAGGCCTGCATCGACCGCTCGCTGGTGGACGCCGAGGTGTCCTGCATGGTCAATCCGCGGGCCGGCCGGGAGGCGGCCACCGCCCTGGTGCGCACCAGCACCGTGCGCCGGATCGCGGTCGTCGGCGGTGGGCCGGCCGGATTGCAGGCGGCCCGGCGGGCGGCGCTGGCCGGCCACCGGGTCGAGCTGTACGAGGCGTCCGACGCCGTGGGCGGGCAGTTCCGGCTGGCCCGCCGGGTGCCCGGCAAGGCCGATTACGGCGCGACCATCGACTACTTCGCCGCCGAGCTGGACCGGCTCGGTGTCCAAGTGCACCTGGAGCGGCCGCTCGGGCCGGCCGACGCCGGGCTGCTGCGCGACTACGACGCGGTGATCGTGGCCAGCGGGGTGCTCCCCCGGCCGCTGGAGATCCCCGGCACGGAGCTGCCACACGTGCTCAGCTATCCCGAGGCGTTCGCCGACGGCGCGCTGGCCGGCCGGGTGGTGATCATCGGCGGCGGCGGGGTGGCCGCCGACCTGGCGCAGCTGGCCGGCCGGGGCACCAGCCCGCTCACCGAAGCCGAGCGGTTCCGGCGCGAGCACCGGCTCATCGCCGGCCCGGTTCCGCTCAGCCGCCCGGCCGAGGTCACCGTGCTGCACCGCGGCCCGCGGCTGTCCACCCGGACCGGCCGGTCGGTGCGCTGGGCGCTGCTGGCCGAGCTGCACCGCCAGGGCACCAGGGTGCTGACCGGGGTGCGGTGCCGGGAGATCACCGACGCCGGCGTGCAGGTCACCGACGCCGACGGCCGCGACCGGCTGGTGCCGGCCGACACCGTGGTGATCGCGGTGGGCCAACTGGCCGACGCCGACGTCCCGGCGCTGGCCCGGCAGTCCGGGGTCTGGCACCGGGTGGTCGGCGGCGCCCGGGACGCGACCGGGTTGGATGCGGTGCGGGCCTTCGCCGAGGGCTTCGCGGCCGCCGCCGAGCTCGACGCCCCGGACCCGGGCATCGATGCCGGCAGCCGGGTGCTGGCCGGCACCGGCCAGCGGGAAGGGTGGGCAGATGACTGAGCGAGTGCGCGACGAGGTGGTGATCACCGGCATCGGCGCGGTCACCCCGGCCGGCATCGGCCGGGAGCTCACCTGGCAGAACCTGCTCGCCGGCCGGTCCGGCGTCGGCCCGATCACCGCCTTCGACGCCGCGCACCTGCCTACCCGGATCGCGGCCGAGGTGACCGGCTTCGACCCCCGGCAGTACCTGGACGCCAAGCGGGTCCGCCGGTCCGCGCGGTTCTCCCAGTTCGCGGTCGCGGCGGCCCGCGAGGCGGTCGCCGACGCCGGGCTGGTGGTCGGGGCCGACAACGCCGGCCGGATCGGGGTAGTCGTGAACGCGGCGGTGGCCGGCTTCGACACCGTCGAGACGGCCACCCGCGGGCTGCTGGCCACGCCGGAGCCGGTCACCCCCAACAGCTACTTCGTCCCCTCGTCGCTGACCAACATGCCGGCCTGCGAGATCGCCATCGACCTCGGCCTGCACGGCCCGGTGAATGCCAGCGCGCTGGCCTGCGCCAGCGGCCTGTACGCGGTGCTGGATGCCCGGCGGCTGATCCTGGCCGGGGAGGCCGACGTGGTGCTGTGCGGTGGCACCGATGCCGCCATCACCCCGGCCATGTTCGCCGGCCTGGTCAGCATGGGCGCGATGTCCGAGCGCAACGACGACCCGCCGGGCGCCAGCCGGCCGTTCGCCGCCGACCGGGACGGCTTCGTCTTCGGCGAGGGCTCGGTGGTGCTGGTGCTGGAATCGGCCCGGCACGCGGCCCGGCGCGGGGTGCGCCCGTACGCCACCGTCGCCGGCGGCGCGCTGACCTGCGACGCGTTCCACATCAGCGCGCCGGACCCGGACGCCGAGTACGCCACCGCCGCGATCGGCCAGGCCCTGCAGCGGGCCGGCGTGAGCCCGGACGAGCTGGATTACCTCTGCGCGCACGGCACCTCCACCACGGCCAACGACCTCACCGAGACCCGGGCGATCCGGGCGGCGCTCGGCCCGGCGGCCGACCGGGTGGCGGTCAGCGCCCCGAAGTCGATGGTGGGCCACCTGATCGGCGCGGCCGGCGCGCTGGGCGCGATGGTGTGCGCGATGGCGATCCGGGACGGCATCGTGCCGCCGACCATCAACCTGCACACCCCGGACCCGGCGTGCGACCTCGATTACGTCCCGCACACCGCCCGGAAGTTGCCGGTGGCGGTGGCGGCCACCAACGCCTTCGGCTTCGGCGGGCAGAATTGCGTCACGGTATTCCGCGCACCACAATGAAATCGATGGAAAAGAGGCATTCCATGAACGAATTCCGAGTGACCCGATCAGCCCGGCCGATGTCCGAGCAACAGCGGGCAGAGATCCTGGTGGACCCCGGATTCGGCCGCTTCTTCACCGATCACATGGCCTCGGCGACCTGGACGGCTGACGCGGGCTGGCACGAGCTGGAGGTCAAGGCCCTCGAGCCGTACTCGCTGCACCCGGCGACGGCGGTGCTGCACTACGCCCAGGAGATCTTCGAGGGGCTGAAGGCGGCCCGGCACGCCGACGGCAGCATCTGGCTGTTCCGGCCCGAGCTGAACGCCCGCCGGTTCGCCAACTCCGCCCGCCGGCTGGCGCTGCCGGTGCTGGCGGAGGAGCTGTTCGTCGAGAGCATCGTGGAGCTGGTGCGTGCCGACCAGGACTGGGTGCCGCCGCATGACGGCGAGCGCACCCTGTACCTGCGTCCGTACATGTTCGGCTCCGAGGCCTTCCTCGGGGTGCGGGCGGCCGCCCGGGTCAGCTACGGCGTGATCGCCTCGCCGGCCGGGCCCTACTTCAGCTCGACGGCCGGCGGCGTCACGCTCTGGGTCAGCGAGCACTTCACCCGGGCGGCACCCGGCGGTACGGGCGCCGCCAAGTGCGGCGGCAACTACGCCGGCGGCCTGGCCGCGCAGGTCGAGGCCCAGCAGCACGGCTGCGAGCAGGTGCTCTACCTCAGCCCGGACGAGGACCACTAACTCGAGGAATCGGGGACCATGAACCTGTTCCTGGTCACCGCCGACCGCGAGCTGGTCACCCCGGGCCTGGGCACCATCCTGGAGGGCGTCACCCGCGACAGCGTGCTGGAACTGGCCGAGGAGCACGACCTCAAGCCCGTCGAGCGGCGGGTCAGCCTGGCCGACCTGCGCCGCGGCTGCGACGACGGCTCGATCACCGAGATGTTCGCCGCCGGCACCGCCGCGGTGATCACCCCGATCCTGGGCTTCAAGGGCGACGGGTACGCCCACACCGCCGGCGACGGGTCGCCGGGCGAGGTGACCACGGCGATCCGCAAGCACGTCCTGGACGTGCAGTTCGGCCGGGTCCCGGACACCCGCAACTGGCTGCACCACGTGGTGGGCTAGGCATGCCGGTCGGCTCTCCGGCGGCGGGTTCGGTGACCCCGCCGCCCGCCGGCCCGCGGCCGTCGCCGATCGCCGTGATCGGGGTGGGCGTCCGGGCGCCCGGCGGGGTCAGCGACCCGGCCTCGTACTGGGAGGCGATCCTGGCCGGGCGGGTGCTGACCGGCCCGCTGCCGGACGAGCGCCGCGGGCCGTTCGGCATCGAGTGGGACGACCTGGTGACCTCCGGCGGCTACCTGGACAGGCCCTTCGACTTCGACGCCCGGTTCTTCGACATGGCCCCGCGGGAGGCCCGCACCGTCGACCCACAGCACCGGCTGCTGCTGGAGGTGACCTGGGAGGCGT
This sequence comes from Pseudonocardiales bacterium, assembly GCA_030840415.1. Classification (GTDB taxonomy): domain Bacteria; phylum Actinomycetota; class Actinomycetes; order Mycobacteriales; family Jatrophihabitantaceae; genus Jatrophihabitans_A. Next base: position 6,360 of record JAVEEO010000431.1, read on the forward strand.
ACGAGGACGCCGGCCTGCCACCGGCCGCCGCGGCCGAGCAGACCGGGGTGTTCGTCGGCATCACCGGCCTGGACTACCGGCAGTGGCAGCCGGGCGAGCCGAACTCCTACACCACCCTCGGCAACGGGCACAGCTTCTCGGCCGGCCGGGTGGCGCACCAACTGGGGCTGCAGGGGCCGGTGTTCGCCCTGGACACCGCCTGCTCGTCCTCGCTGGTCGCGGTGCACACCGCGTGCCGGGCGCTGGCGATGTGCGACTGCGACGTGGCGGTAGCCGCCGGGGTGAACCTGATCCTGTCCCCGCACACCACCCGCGCGGTCGCCAAGACCGGCGCGCTGTCCCCGGACGGCACCTCCCGACCGTTCGACGCGGCCGCCAACGGCTTCGTCCGGGGCGAGGCCTGCGGGGTGGTGCTGCTCAAGCGACTGTCCGACGCGGTCCGCGACCGGGACCGGATCCGGGCGGTGATCGAGGGCAGCGCGATCAACCACGACGGGCGGTCCGACACTTTCACCTCGCCGAATGGTTCGTCCCAGGCCCGGTTGATCCGCTCGGTGCTGGCCGCCACCGGGCTGACCGGCGCCGACCTCGGCTACCACGAGGCGCACGGCACCGGCACCGCGCTGGGCGATCCGATCGAGGTGCGCGCGGTGCTGGACGCACTCCGATCGGAGCCGATCGGATCGGATGCGACTGGACCGGTTTCCGCTTCCGAGGCCGGCACCTTGTGGCTCGGCTCGGTGAAGGCCAACCTCGGCCACACCGAGTCGGCGGCCGGCGTAATGGGGCTGATCAAGGCGGTGCTGTGCCTGCACCACCGGACCATCCCGCCGCAGCCGAACTTCGACACCCTCAACCCGCGGATCGAAGCCGGTAGCGAACTGGTGATCGCCACCGAGCCCCGGCCCTGGAGCCCCGAGGCCGGCCAGCGCGCCTCGGTGTCCTCCTACGGCATGAGCGGCACCAACGCCTACGCCGTCCTGTCGGCAGCGCCCGCTGTCGAGGACGGCTCGACCGACGGCTCGACGGACGGTGAATCACCCGCCGCTGTCGAGGGATTCCTGGTCTCGGCGCGCACCCCGGCCGCGCTGGCCGAACTCGCCGAGCGCTACCGCGGCTGGCTGGCCGGCCTGGACGAGGCGGACTACCCGGCCTTCGCCCACACCGCGACCTTCGGCCGCACCCGGTTGCGGCACGCCGCCTGGGTGAGCGCCGCGACGCCCGCCGAGGCGGGGCGGGCGCTGGCAGCCTTCGACGGCCATCCGGCGGTCCGGCTGCTGACCGAGTCCGATCCGCTGCCCCGCAAGGCGGATCCGGCCGAACGGGTGGTGGCCACGCTGCCCGGCTATCCCTGGCAGCACGTTCGCCAGGTCATTGGTACCGAGAGCGCCACCGGCACGGGTACGGGCAGCGAGGGGAAGCGATGACCATGACCGAGGGGCCGGCGGCCGAGCTGCGCGAGCCCAAGCTGTCGCTGGCCGAGGTGCGGCAACTGCTGGCCGACTTCATGCCCGAGGCCGGCCTGGACGTTGTCGAGGTGTCGCCGCACCGGGTGGTGGTGCTGGCCCTGCCGCACTGGCTGGAGCAGCGTCCCGGCGGCACGCTGTCCGGCCCGGCGATCTTCAAGGCGGTCGACCTGTCGGCCTTCCTGGCAGTGAACGCCTACGCCGGCCGGGTGCTGACCGGGGTGCTGAGCAGCGGCAGCATCAACCTGCTGGAGGGAGCCGAGCCCGGGCCACTGCGGATCGTCCTGACGGTGGCCAAGCTGGGCCGGCGGATGGCGGTGGTCACCGCGCAGGTCTTCGACGCCGACGAACAGTTGGTCGCGGTGTCCACCATGCAGTTCGCGCTGCCGTCCCGGCCGACCCGCAGCATCGCCGACTGAACCAACGGACCGTCAGCCCAGCGGCCGGTCGGGATCCCAACCACGCGCCCAGCCGGTCAGGATCGCCTCCAGGGTGGCCAGTACCCGCTCGACGTCCGCCTCGTCGTGCACGGCTGGATGCGCGGTGATCCCGAGGCTGATCGAGGTCCCGTCGATCAGCGGCAGCACGTCCAGGTCGGAGATCCGGTTCTTCTCCGCCGCCAGCGGCTCGGCCGGGTACAGCGGCCGGTACTCGACGCCGGGCCCGAAAGGATCGAGAGCCGGCGGCGCGATCGTCAGGCAGTTGAACATCACCGCGTGCCCGGCCGGTGCCTGGTCGGTCCAGTGCCGCCGGTACAGCTCGGTCGCGGCCGGCGAGTCGCCGCTGGCCTGGAGCAGGGCCAGTACCCGCTTGAGGCTGTACGGGCCGGCCAGCATGCTCAGTGCCCGCAGCGAGTGCCGGTGCACCCGGGCCACGAATTCCCCGGTGGTCAGCCCGTCCGACGAGGGCACCGGCACCGGAACCCCCTTGGACAGCAGCCCGGCCCAGTCCAGCTGTTCGCGGCCGCGAGCCGCGCTGACGTCCAGCACCGCGAAGGTGTCCGCGCCGAAATAGTCCTTGCACGCCAGGAAGGTGGCGGCCATCAGCAGCTTGGCCGGCGTGGTGCGCAGCCGTCCGGCCAGCTCGTACACGGAACCGGCGACATCAAAAGGCAGCGGCCGGCGCAGCGCGCGGTAGGCCGTCGCGGGCTCGGCGGGCAGTGCCCGGCGCAGCGGCAGCACCGGGACACCGGTCAGCGAGCCGGCGAAGAACTCCGTTTGCCGACCGGTGAGAAACGGGCCGAGCTCGTGTTGGCCCTGCACGTAGTTTCGGTAGTAGTCCAGGGGCAACTCGGGCAGCGGAGCTCGTGAGTACAGCGCGGCGAGATCGCGGTTGAGCACCCCCACCGACCAGCCGTCGGCGGCCACATGGGTCACCGCGAGCAGTGCCGCGTAGCCGCCGTCGAACTCGTACAGCCGGGCCACTGCCGGCCCGTCGACGGCCAGGTCCCGGGGCTCGACCAGCACCCGCTGGAACTCCTCCGCCAGCTGAGGGTCACTCGGCGACCCGGGCAGCGACACCCGCTCGACCCGGCCGGCGGCAGGTTCGATCAGCTGGCGCGGGCCGTCCTCGCCGGTGATCAGCCGCAGCCGCAGCGCCTCGTGCCGGGCCTGCACCGCCTCGAACGCGCCGGCCAGCCTGTCCGGATCCAGTCCGGTGCCGAACCGGGCGGCGAGGATCGGGACGTTCACCGCCCGGGCGAAGCCGGGCGGC
>JAVEEO010000453.1 GCA_030840415.1 Pseudonocardiales bacterium
CCCGGGAACGGTGCTGGTGGCCAAGGTCGTCAACGAGGGACCCGCGCCAGAGGCAGACAAGACCGTGGACGGCATCGAGTCCAGCTACCTCATCGAGCGCCGAATCGCGCAGTGGCGCCGGCAACCCCATCGACGTCCGGCGGTGAAGGCATGAAGCGAATACTGCGATCTGGCGCAAGCAGCCTCTACGAATACCGCAGCGCCGGCCCATGCCGGGTGCTGGTGTGCTCGACGCCGCCCTCTCGTGGCTTGCTCACCGACCCGGTGGTCTGCGGCTTGGCGTATCGGCGGTCGGTTCGCGGCTCGGTCACCGAAGCGCTGCGCACGCTGGTCGCGGCAGCGGCCGCCGGGCTGGGAGAGACGATAGCGACGCTCGACGTCTTGCGGGGCGGTCTCAGCTTCGGAGTCGCGGACGCGGTCGGCGAGGCGTTGGGCATCGATCCAGCCGTCAGCTTCATCGGAACGGAACGGGCAACCGGTCAGCCGATCAAGCTGACCTATCCACGATGGGAACTCGGCGACGCCGACACCCTGGTGGTCGGCGACATCATCGGCACCGGCAGCACTCTGGTGGCGGTGCTGTCCGAGGCGCTCACGCTCGCCTCGCGCCAGCGGCGCCCGTTGCGATCGATCGTGGTGTTCACCATCGGGTCCAGGCCCGGAGTCAAGCGGCTTACCGACCTCATCTCCGGCTGGGATCCCTCCGAACGGCCGACGCTGACGGTGATCGCGCTGGAGGCCCTGTTCGAGTTGCCCGGGGCGGCCGTCCCCGCGCCGTTCTCCAGCTATCCATTCGACCTGCTGCGAGCGCCGGCCAGTTCGGCGCCGGAGTTCGAGCGGCACCGGTTGCAGGCGACGGGCAGCCTTTTTGAACGGTGCGCGATCTATGACGGCGGAGTCCGGGCTTTCACCCCCGCGGAGCATGCTCGCGCGCGGGAGGCCTGGTGGGCCGAGATCCTCGAGCGCGACGTGCCGCTCATCGAGTTGGCGAAGCTGACCGCTGGCCTGTCCGGATACCGGTTGCCGTATCGGCAGGGCGGGCAATCCACGCCGTGGGTCGATGACGCGACGGCTGCTGAACTGCACCGGCTCGGCCACGCCGCGTGGCGGTACGCCGAGCAGACCACAGTCGCGCAGTACGTGGCCGGCACGCTGGCCCAGCCGGTGACGACGATGAGCACCTCATGATCGACAAGGTGGCCTGGATCGAACTGCTGGACGGCCAGATCCTGTCGACCAGGTCTCACGGCCGCAGCCGCTACTACCTGCCCGGCGGCAAGAGGGAAGCCGGCGAAAGCGACCTGGACACCTTGTCGCGGGAGATCAAGGAAGAGCTCTCCGTCGATCTCCTCACCGAGACCGCTGCATACCTGGGTGCGTTCACCGCGCAGGCCGACGCCAGTCCCACCGGTGTCGAAGTCCGGATGCGGTGCTATGAGTGCTCCTACACGGGCCAGCTGCAGCCTGCGGCTGAGATCGCCGAGATGGCCTGGCTGCGCTACGCGGACCGAGAGCTGAGCTCACCGGTAGATCAAATCATCTTCGACCATCTTCGCCGACAAGGGCGGCTATGAGCTGCCAGGGCGGCAGCAGCAGCGCGTGCGCAGAACCCAACCAGGAGGAAGCATGACAATCGCTGAATGGCTCGAGCAGAACGTGACCACCGACAAGAGGGCGCTGGACTGGTACCGCACCGATGAGAGCGAACCACGCATCGTGCGCGCCTACCGCGAGCTCCTCAGCGGCTATGGGATCGACACGTCCAAGATTCTGAAGACCACCTGTGGCGTGCAGGGCGAGCACGCCGGCGCGGTGCGGATCCGCGACATCAACTACTTCTCGATCTGCGCTCACCACTTCCTGCCGTTCTTCGGCAAGGTCGACATCGTGTACCTCCCCGGTGACCGCATCCTCGGCTTGGGCAAGTTTCCTCGACTTGTGCAGGCCTACAGCCGGCGATTCCAGATCCAGGAGCACCTGGTCAGAGACATCGCCCTGGAGATCGTGAACAGTGGAGGCGCCCGCGCCGCCCAGGTGTCGGCATCCGGGCGGCACCTGTGCATGTGCAGTCGCGGCCCCGCTGATCAGACGGTCATCACCGACACGTCCTACGTCGCAGGCAACGCCGACCTGCTGCGCTCCGTTGAGACGCACTCCCTGCGAGACCTGTGATGCCGATGCCTCCGGGAAGTCTCAGCGAACGGCCGGCCGGGCAGCACCGATGCTCACCTGGGCGGTGGCGCCGGTGACCGTCCCCATCGACCAGCTCTTCGATCAGGTTCTGCACGAGCTGAGATCCACCCGCACGGACCGCGCCGTGTTCAGCGCGAACGCCGAACTGCTCCTGCGTGAGCGATACCTGTCACGTGAAGCGGACGGGACGATCACTGAAACGCCTGAGGAGTTCTTGCAGCGCGTCGCCGACGCGTTGGCTGAGGCCGAGGACCCGACGGCGCGAGCGGACTGGGGACGCGCCTTCTACGAGGTGATGGCTCGGCTGGAGTTCCACCCCGGAAGCCGGACGCTGGCCAATGCCGGCTCGTCGCGGCCCCAGCTCGCGAACTGCTTCGTGTTTCCCCTGGAGGATTCGCAGGACAGCATCCTTCAGGCGTTCGCGGACTCATCGGTGGTGAAGGGCCTCGGCGGCGGATGCGGGTTCAACTACTCACGGATCCGCCCGCGCGGAGACGAGGTGCGCGGTGCCAGCGGCCTCGCCGCCGGACCCGTCCAGTTCCTGAAGATGTTCGACGACGCGACCAAGCTCTTTCGCCAGCGTGGACGCTATGAGAGCGGCAACATGGCGATCCTGAACGTCGACCATCCTGACGTGCTCGAGTTCGTCTCGGCCAAGCGGGCCGACGGCTCGCTGACGATGACCAATATCTCTCTGGGTGTCACCGACGCGTACATGGAGGCGGTGGAGGCAGGCTCAGAGTGGGCTCTGATAAATCCGCGAACCGGCGCCACGGCTCAGACGTTGCCGGCGCGCGAGTTGTTCGCCGCTGCCTGCGAGCTGGCCTGGGCGACCGGTGACCCCGGCCTGATCTTCCTCGACCGCATCAACGCCGACAACCCGCTGCGCGAGTCGATGGGTGACATCAACGCCACCAATCCCTGCGGTGAGATCGGACTTTATCCCTATGAAGCCTGCAATCTCGGCTACGTCAACCTGACCAAGCTGCTGCTGCCGGCCGATCGCCGGCAGTCACCCCGGCTGTTCGACGAGCACCGGCTCCGCATGGTGGTGGCAACCGGCATCAGGATGATCGACAACGCGATCACGCTGTCCTGGTTTCCGGTTGACAAGATCCGCCAGTCGGTGTCGGCCAACCGCCGGATCGGCCTCGGATTGACGGGCTGGGCGGACAGCCTTGCCGCGTCCGGGATCGCCTACGACTCAGATGAGGCGCTGGAGTGCGCTGACGCGCTGGCCGGGCTGTTGCGTGCCGCGGCCGAGCAGGCGTCATTCGCGCTGGCCCAGGAACGCGGTCCGTTTCCGAACGTGGTCAACTCTCGGTGGAAGGACAGCACCCCGCAGCCACGAAACGTGGCCGTGCTGGCTCTGCCACCTAGCGGGAACAACGCTGTCATCTTCGATACCAGCTTCAGCATCGAGCCATTTTTCGGCTTGACGTACCTGCAGCGGGTGTTCGGTGGCACCGAGATCCGAGCGGTCAACCGGTTGCTTCTGGACCAGCTCGCCGGATCAGGCCGGTCCGAGCCGGAGTTGGTGAGCATGATCGCCGCGAACAACGGAAGCGTGCAGGGACTGGATATCGTTCCTGAGCGCCTTCAACGGATCTTCAAAACCGCGCACGACGTGGCGCCGTACTGGCACATCCGGATGCAGGCGGTGTTCCAGCGGCACGTCGACAACGCCGTGACCAAGACCGCCAATCTGCCGAGTGATGCCACTCCCGCCGACGTCGCCGAGTTGTATCGCCAGGCTTGGCAACTCGGCTGCAAAGGCATCACCGTCTACCGGGACCGGTCCCGGGCAGACCAGGCGATCGAATGGTCGGCCGGCGAGGCGGTGATGCCCCCCGAGGTGTGCGAGAGCGCGGGCGGAGCCTGCGCGGTGTGCGAATGAGCGCCAACGTCACACCACCTCACCAATCGAGCCCAGGAGGAGCCATGAGCCAGGACTTGTGGGAACGTGAGTACGTCAATCATTCGATCTCGTCATCGACGAACACCCGCCCGTCGCACGGAACCGAGTTCCTACGGCAATGCCTGCCCCGGATCGCCGAGGTGAGCGGGCCGCCCCGGCTGCTCGATCTCGGCTGCGGCGGCGGCCGCAATATCGAGGTACTCGAGGAGACCGGCCTCGGCTTCTACGGCATGGACTTCGCGCTGCGCCCGTTGGCGGCCGCCAGGGCCCGCAAGGGAGGCCGGACGCTCCGGCTGGTTCAGGGCTCGATGGCTGAGCCATTGCCTTTCAAAACCGGCATATTCAGCATCGTCACCGCGTTCACCGCAGTGGAGAACATCGTCGAGGACAGGCAACTGCGCCAGCTGGGTGAGCAGGTGCGCCGGGTGCTGTGTCCGGACGGCCTGTTCTATGTCTATTTCCTCACCACCGACGACACCTACTACCAGCCGCTGGTCAGTCGCGGCAGTGACGGGCGCTGCCTCACTTACGATCCGGTTACCGAGCTGCGGCAACGGGTGTACCGGCTGAACGAGCTGTGCGAGCTCTTCAGCCCGTCATTCGAGCTGCTCACCTCGGCGGAGTTCACGTTCCAGGACACCCGTTCGAATGGCACCTGGGAGCGCCGGTTGGCCGCCGGGCTGTGGAAACGTGACTGAGCGCCGGACGCCACCGGGCAGGAGCAGTTGGCCATGACGATGATCGTGCTGGGCTCGCGCTCTCCGTCTCGGCTGGCGCTGCTGCGGCGGGCCGGGCTGAATCCCGTGGTGGAAGTGAGTGACATCGACGAGAGCGCGATCACCGGTGAGACAACGGCAGAGCTAACGGGCCGGCTGGCCATCGCCAAAGCCTCGACGGTGGCCGCCAGATTCGACAGGGGCATCGTCATCGGGTGCGATTCGATGCTCGAACTCGACGGCATGGCGTACGGAAAGCCGAAGAGTGCGTCATCGGCGATCGAACTGTGGCGTCAGCTGGCCGGGCGGCGTGGCCTCTTTCACACCGGGCACTGCCTGATCGACGCGGCTTCCGGGCGTACCGCGACGGCCCATTGCGTCACCACCGTCGGCTTCGCCACCCCATCCGAGGCTGAGATCGCCGGGTACGTGGCGACCGGTGAGCCCCTTGAAGTGGCCGGTGGCTTCAAGATCGACCATCGTGGTGGCTGGTTCGTCGAGCGGATCGAGGGCGAGCCGAGCAATCTGCAGGGCCTGTCGTTGCCCCTGCTCCGTAGGCTGCTGAGCGAGTTCGGCGTGCCGCTGACCCTGGCCTGGGCGCAGAGTCCGGCTGCCGTCTGACCCCCATCGCCGTGCCGACCGCCATGCCTGGCCCGGACGCCGTGCTGAGCCAGAGCCCTGCCGAGCGGCGCCGAGTGATCGTCATAGGCGACGTGACCACCGATATCATCACCATGCTGGACCAGCCGGTGGCGGTCGGCTCGGACACTGCCGTTCGGATCCGGATATCCGGAGGCGGGCAGGCCGCCAACACCGCCGGGTGGTTGGCCTGGCACAACCATCCGGTCACGCTGCTGGCCAGCGTCGGCGACGACACCTTCGGCCACTGCCGGCTGGCCGAACTCCGCGCGCTGGGCGTCGATTGCGCCTTCCACTGGTGCCCAGGGGTTCCCACCGGGATGGTGATCGTGCTGTCGAACGGCTCAGAGCGCAGCATGCTCAGCGAGCGAGGCGCGAACATGCGATTACCCGTGTCTCACGTCGATGCCCTGATCACCGGCCTGCCGGACGCCGCGCACGTCCATTTGTCCGGCTATGTGCTGCTCGATGACGGTTCTCGCCCTGCCGGCCTCCGCGCGCTGGCAGCCGCCCGTGACCGGGGTCTGACGATAAGCGTGGACGCGGCCTCGGCGCAGCCGCTGCGTGCCGCCGGGATCGGCAGGTGCCTGTCCTGGCTCGACGGAGTGGACTTATTGCTTGCCAATGAAGACGAAGCCGCGGTGCTCACCGGCGGGATGCCGGCCGAAGGCGCCGCGTGCGCGCTGACAGCCGTGGCGCGGAACGTGGTGGTCAAGCGCGGCGCGGCGGGCGCGGTGTGGGCCGGCCGGAACGGCGTGCGGCTGAGCTCACCAGCTCGACCGGCAGCGGCCGTCGACACCACGGGAGCCGGCGACGCCTTCGCCGCCGGCCTGCTGTCTGCCTTGCTCGAAGGTTGCGAGCAAGCCTCAGCGCTGGACCGTGCGATTGATTTCGGCGCCACCGCCGCGACCGGGATCGGTGGCGGCCCGCCCGGGCCGCCGATCGGCGAGGTGCGTTGAGGCGCATCGCGTCAACCTGTCGAGACCGGCTGCGACGTACGGCGGTAATGAGCGAGTGTTCGCTAAAGTCAGCTTCGTACCGTGCGCTGCAACCGACTTCTGCCAGGGATCGCGACGTGCTCAGAACCCGAATTGCGCTCAGGACGGCTGACGCCGCTTGCCTGACCGAGCCCAACCGGCCGGGGTCTGAGATCAGGCAGCTAGCTGCGTTCTGGCCACTGAGCGGCCTCGCACTCAGCCAGGTCGGCGCTGGCCTCCCGCCTGCCGCGTACGCCCACTACCGTGACCGGCTCGTCCTGTCCGATGAACAGGTCACCGCCCTGTTCGCCTTCCTGATCATGGGCGTGATGCTTGTGTTGTGGCTGTGCCGGCTGAGTCTCGCCGGCACCCGGCGCGGGCCCGCGCTGGCGGCGGCATTGGCCTTGGCGGCCGCGGCAGATCTGCTCTTCATCTCCGGTAACAGCTATCTCAGCCTGGCGGTGGCAAGCGGGCTGCTCGGCTGCTCGGTGGGCGGCCTGTGCGCGTTGGCGCCGGGGGTGATCACCGCGGTCATGCCGGGCGGTGACCGGGCGAGTTCGTGGGTCACCGCGGCAAATGCCGCCGGCCTGGCCGCCGGACCGGTCATCGCGGGAGCGGTGAATCAACTGCTGCCGCTGCCCTACGTGCTCGTATACGCGGCCCACGCGTTGGTGTGCCTGATCGTCGCCGCGGCGCTCGTGCGCGCGCCACCGGGTTCAGCCGTCGTCCGCCGCCGCGGCACCGCCAGCCTGCGGTCGCAACCGGGCTATCAAGGGGCGCTGCTACGCGGCTACCTGGCCTTCGCGGTGGGCGGGCTGATTTCCTCGCTGGCCGCGGTGCTGGCCAAGGACGAGTTCGGGCTGACCTCCAGCGCGGTCACCGGCTCGCTGATCGCCGCCTTCTTCACAGCCAACGCGCTGGTGGGCGGACTCGTCATCGCCGGCCTACCCGCGCGGGCCGGACTGATCGGCCGCACGTTCCTCGTGCTGGGCCTGGCCATATCGGTGCTGGCTGTCGCCACCAAGAGCCCGCCACTGCTGATCGCCGCGATCATGCTTGCCGGCGGCGGCCAGGGTTGTCTCATCGGCGTCGGCATCCTGACCGCCGCCCGGGTGGACGGCGCGACTGGTGGCAACACCGCCGTGGCGGTGTTCTTCTTGTGGTGCTACGCGGGAGCGGTCACAGCGGCGATCACGGTCGGCCTGGTCTCCAGCGCGACCAGCCCGGGCCACGCCTTCCTGCTGGAACTGGCCGTCATCATCGCCAGCCTGCTCGTGGTGGACCTGCTGGACTCCCGCCGGGGCGCCGCCGATGCCTGAGGCATGGACGGGGCCGCCGAGCCTGCTCGTCCTCGACATCGACGGGACGCTGCTGGAGCCCGACCGCGAGATCACCGCTCGCGTTCGATCGGCATTGCTGCGAGCCCACGCGGCCGGGTGCCGGATCGTGCTCGCCACCGGTCGCGCCTCCTTCGAAGTGGTCGAGTTGTTCGCGGCTACCGGGCTGCCGGACTGCTTGGCGGTCTGCAGCAACGGCGCTGTGATCGCCAGCATGCCGAGCGGCGAGGTGCTGTTCAAAGAGACCTTCGACGCCCGGCCGGTGCTGGCCACGCTGCGTGAGCACGTTCCCTCCGCCCGGATCGCGGTCGAGATCGCTGGTGTGGGATACGCGGTCACCGCTGAATTTCCAGACGGAGAGATGCTCGGGCCGCAGACGATCGCAGATCTGCAAGCCGTGCTCGCCGAGCCCGTGATCCGAGTGGTGGTGCGCGATCCGGAGCAGACGTCGGAAGACTTCCACGCGCTCACCGCACGGCTCGCCATTCGCGGCGCCAGCTTCGCAGTCGGCTACCGCGCCTGGCTGGACCTGGGGCCGCTCGGCGTTACCAAGGCCTCCGGCCTGCGCAAGGTCGCGTCCATGCTGGGGATCAGCCCGGCCAGGGCCCTGGCGATCGGTGACGGCCACAACGACCTCGAGATGATCGAGTGGGCCGGCCGCGGCGTGGCGATGGGTCACTCGCCCCCAGAGCTCAAAGAGATCGCGGACGCGGTGACCGACTCGGTGGCACGCGACGGCGCGGCGCTTGAGATCGAGCAGTGGTTCGGGCCCGGTACCTGAGATCGCGGCTGGTGATCGCCGACCCGCCAAGCGGCGGCGATGATACGGTTGCAGCCAGTTTGGGTATCGGCGCGGCTCCCCGGGCGAAGGGTTGACCAAGACCTCATGCGACAGGTGCTGGCAGACCGCAACGCCCGCCTCTACTTCCTCGGCCAGTCCCTGTCGATCTTCGGTGACAGCTCACTCTGGCTGGCCGTCGGCATCTGGATGAAGGTGCTGACCGGCAGCAACGCCCAGGCCGGTTTCGTCTTCACCGCGTTCGTGCTCGGCACCCTGTTCGCACCGCTGTGCGGCGTGCTGGTCGACCGGGTCCGGCGCCGGCCGCTGCTCATCGTCGCCAACCTGGTCAGCAGCGTCTACCTGCTCTCGCTGCTCACCGTCAACGACCGCACCGACATCTGGCTGCTGTATGTGGTGATGTTCGTCTACGGCGTCGGCAACGGCCTGTTCGACTCCGCGCAGGCCGCCCTGATCCCGAGCATGATCTCCGACGACGTGCTGCCCGAGGCCAACGCCGTCCTGCAGACCGCCCGCCAGATCGCCCGGCTGATCTCGCCGCTGGTCGGCGCCGGCATGTTCACCACCCTGGGCGCGCACTCGGTGGTCCTGCTGGACTCGGTGTCCTTCGTGGTCGCTGCCCTGCTGCTCTGGCTGATCCGCGCCGAGGAGGAGCGGCCCGAACCCTCCAGCACCCACTGGCGTGCCGAGTTCGTCGAGGGCGCCCAGCACATCCGCTCGAACCCCGCGCTGCGCCGGATGACCATCGCCATGTTCGCCGCGATGGCGGTCTGGGGCTTCTTCGAGACCATCTTCTTCGCGGTGCTCGACAGCGTGCACCGCAGCCCCAGCTTCTTCGGGGTGCTGATGACGCTGCAGGGCGTCGGCGCCGTCATCGCCGGCCCCACCGCCGCGCTGGTGCTGCGCCGGGTCGGCGAGACCCTCACCGCGGCGATCAGCCTGCTGGTCTTCGCCGCCGCGGCCGCGCTGCTCATCCCGGCCTGGCTGCCCACCGCGCTGGCCGGCTGCTTCCTGATCGGCTTCGGCCTGCCCTGGACCATCGTCGGCTTCACCACCCTGATCCAGCGCCGCACCCCGTCCCGGCTGCGCGGGCGCGCCTACGCCGCCTTCGACGTGGTCACCAACTCCCCGCAGATGGCCTCCACCGGCTACGGCGCGGCACTGATCATCGTGCTGGACTACCGGCTGCTGCTGGTCGCCATGATCATCGTGTTCACCGCCTCCAGCCTCTACCTGGTGCCCGGCGCGCGCGCCGACCACCTGGACTCGGCCGAGCCGGCCATCGACACCAGGGAGGCCGCCGAGCGGGCGGCCGGCAACCTGCTCGAAGGCACGGTCATCAGCGGACCCGCCCGCTGAGCCAGGCAGCCCCATGACCGGAACCGGCCCGGCCCTGCTCGCCCTGCTGGCGATCGGTGGCGTGCTGGCCGTGGTGTTGCGCAGCCTGGCAGCACCGGCGGTCCGGGACCGGCCCGGTGGTTTCTCGACCAGCCGGGCACGGGCCCACGTCGCGGTGATCGCCGCCGAGCCGCACCCCACCGGCAGCCCCGCCAACGCCGCCGTCCGCGACTACCTGCTGGGGCAACTGAGCGAGCTGGGCCTCGAACCGTCCGTCGAGCCGCGCACCCCGCTGCGGCCGGTCGACCCACCCGGACTGCCGGTACTGGCGCGGGTGCACAACCTCACCGCCTCGCTGCCCGGCGAGCCGACGCTGCCCACCGTGGTGCTGATGGCGCACTACGACTCGGTGCCCACCGCCCCCGGGGCCGCCGACGACGCCGCCGGGGTGGCGACCGTGCTGGAGGTGGCCCGGGCGCTGATCGCGGACCCGGCACCGCGCGGTGACCTGCGGATCGTGCTGACCGACGGTGAGGAGTTGGGCCTGCTCGGCGCGCTCGCGGCGGTACCGGACTGGCCCTGCGATCCCGAGCGCACCGTGGTGCTCAATTTCGAAGCCCGCGGCGTCGCCGGCCCGGCGATCATGTTCGAGACCGGCAGGTCCGGCCGCGCGGTGCGCTACCTGGCCGGTGCGCGGCGCCCGATCGCCACCTCGGTGGCCGCCGAGGTCTACCGGCGGCTGCCCAACAACACCGACTTCAGCGAGGTCACCGCGGCCGGCTTCGACGGGCTGAACTTCGCGCTGATCCGCGGCTCGGCGTACTACCACACCGCCGGCGACCGGCCCTCCCGGCTATCGACGGCCAGCCTGGGCCACCTCGGCGAGACCGCGCTCAGCGCCGCCCGGCGCGCGTACGCCACCCCGCTGCCGGACGGTGCGACTACCGGCTCGGCTTCCGGCCGGTCGGCTTCCGGTGGGTCTGTGCACTTTCCGGTCGTGGGCCGGCTCGCGCGCTATCCGCAGTGGCTGTCGGCGGTGCTGGCCATCGTCCTCACCGGCTCCTTCGCTGCGGCGGCGGGAATCGCCGCCGCCTCGGGCGTCTGGCTACCGCGCGCGGGCATCGCCGCCCTCGGCGTGCTCGGCCTGATGGTCGCCGCGGTGGCAGCCGGTTTGGCGTTCTGGCGGCTGGCCCGGCTGGCACGCCCGGAGCTGGCCTCGTTCGAGTTCGGCGACAGCTACCGCTCCGGCTGGTACCAGGCCGGCATGCTGTCGCTGGTCGCCGGCGCGGTGCTGCTGGCCGGGATCGGGCTGTCCGCGCTGACCGGCCAGCGAGCGCTGGCGCTGGGTTGCTGGGCGGTGCTGGTGCTGCTGGCCCTGCTGTGCACCGCGCTGGCACCGGGGGCGGCCTACCTGTTCGGCTGGCCGGCGCTGCTCGCGCCGCTGGTGCTGCTGGCCGGCATCCGCGACGGCCGGATCGCCGACGGCGGCTGGCTGCCCGCCTGGCTGGCCGCGGCGCTGGCGGCCACCGTGCTGTTCACCCCAATCATCGCCCTGCTGCTGCCGACCAACGGCCTCGCCGGGCTGAGCGCGCCGCTGGCGCTGCTGGTGCCACCGCTGCTGCTGGCCTACGGTGCCGCCCGCCCGGCGCTGGCCGGACCGGCCGGACCGATCACCGCCGCGGCGCTCGGGGTGGCCGGCCTGCTGCTGCTCGGCGCCGGCTACCTGCTGGACCGGGTCGACGCCGAACACCCCCAGCACACCGGCCTGTTCTACCTGCGCGACCAGCACACCGGCCGGGCCCACTGGCTCAGCGACGACCCGCGGCCGCCGGCCTGGACCCGGCAGTTCGCCGGCTCCGAACGGGTAAGCCGCGACGACGCCCCCGGCCTGCCCGCACTCGGCCTGACCGGTCTGGCCAGCAGGGTGCAGGTGGCTGCCGCGCCGGCGGCCGACCTGCCCGGCGCCCGCTGGTCCTGCCAGCAGCAGCCGCTCGGTGCCGGCCGGTGCCTGACCCTGCGGCTGTGGCCGAGCGCGCCCGGCGGCCGGCTGTGGCTGCGGCTGGTGGCAGCGCCGGACGGCCAGCTGTCCGAGCTGCTCGTGGAGGGCATCGCGGTGCCGGTCGAAGCGGCGGGTTTCGGCTTCCTGGCGGTGCCGGCCGAGGGCATCGAGGTACAGCTGCGGCTGGCCGGCCCCGAGCCGGTGCGGCTCGAACTGGCCGCGCACCGCGACGGCTTGCCGGCCGACCTGCTGCAACCGCCGATGCCAGCCGAACTGACCTTCTCAGCCCTCTACACCGGAGCAACCGTGGTCAGCGACCAGATCGTCGTCTGACTCGACAGGCCGGGCTCACCACGGCCGGGCGTTAGTCGAGCACCGAACTGGCGATCAGGTCGTACATCACCTCGGTCGGGCCGGCCGCGATCGTCGCCGCCCGGGTATCGCGCAGCAGCCGGGCGGCGATCGAATCCTCCAGGTAGCCGGCCGAGCCGTGCAGTTGCAGGCAGGCGTCGGCTGCCCGGCTGGCGAGCTCGGTGGCGTACAGCTTGGCCATCGAGCACTCGGCGACCGGCAGCTTGGCCGAGTCGAAGCACCGGGCCGCGTGCGCCACCAGCTCACGCGCCGCCACCGCCTCGGTGGCCAGCGCCGCGACCCGGTGCCGCACCGCCTGGAACTGCGCCAGCTGCCGGCCGTGCGCCGACCGGCGGCGCAGCTGGTCGACCAGCACCTGCAGGCAGTGCTCGGTGCCGCCGACCGCCATCGCGGCGGCGGCCAACCGCTCGTACTGCAACCCGTACAGCAACTGGTAGAAGCCGGCACCGGCCCGGCCGATCACCTGGCTGCCGGCCACCCGGACGCCGTCGAAGGCCACCGTGGCGGTGCCGGCCGAGTGCCAGCCCAGGGTGGGCTGGGGCGCGGCGGTCACCCCGGGAAGGGCGGCGTCCACCACCAGCAGTGAGATGCCGCCGGACTTCGATCGACTACTGTCTGATGCAGTATCAGACATACGACAGGCGAGTACGAAGTAGTCGGCCGCCGAGCCGTTGACCACCATCGACTTCACGCCGGTGACCAGGAAGTCCTCGCCGTCCGGGACGGCCAGCGTGCTCAGGGCGGCGAGGTCGGACCCGGCCTCCGGCTCGGTGATGGCCAGCGCCGCCACCTTGCGCCCGGCCAGCGCCGGAGCAAGATACTGCCGCTGCAGAAAGGGACTTCCGTACTGGCCGAGGTAGTGGTTGGCCATGTAGGAGTGCACCGCGACCGCGGTGCGGAAACCGGCGAACCCGGTCCGGCCGAGCTCGCTCAGGAACGCCACCGAGTGCAACAACGGAACGCCGGAACCACCCAGCCGCTGCGGATAGCCCAGTCCCAGCAACTGATTCTCGCCCAGCGCCTGCCACACCGAGCGGGGCAGCGCCCGGTCGTGCTCCCACTGCTCGGCCGCCTGGCCACCGGTCAGCTCGGCCAGGAACGCCCGTACCGCGAGGCGGAAGTCCTCCTCGCCCATGCTGGCCCAGGCCCGCGGCACCGGTTCAGCGGCCACGGCCGGCCCCGTGCTCGGCCAACCCCGCGGCCAGCAGCGCGAGCACCGCGGCGCGCTGCTCGTGCAGGAAGAAGTGGTTTCCGGGCATCGGATGGTGCTCGAAGCCGGCCAGGGCCAGCTGCTGCCACTGCTGGCACTGGGCGGCCGGCGCGATCGGGTCGGCCAGCCCGCTCAACACGGTCAGCGGCACCGCCACCGGGCGGGCCGGCCGGGCCGACCAGCTCTCGGCCAGCGCCAGGTCGGCCCGCACCATCGGCAGCAGCAGGCCCAGCAGCGACTGGCTGTTCACCACCTCGTCGGGCAGCGCGCCGTAGCGCCGCAAGCCGCTGACCAGCTCCTCGGCCGGCAACCCGGCCAGCGGCGGGGTGGGCCTGGGCAACCCGGGCGCGGCGCAGCCGGCCAGCACCAGCCGGCGCGGCGCGACGCCGTCCGGTCCGCCCAGCAGCGCCAGCTCGTAGCTGAGCATCGCCCCGAAACTGTGCCCGAACAGCGCGTACGGCGGCTCGACGTGGCCGACCAGCTCGGCATGCAGTTCGGCGAGCAACGCTGCCCAGTCCTGGTGCGCGGGCTCGGCCAGCCGGCTCTCCCGGCCGGGCAACCGGACGGCGACCAGCTCCAGTTCCGGCGGCAGTTCGGCGGCCCAGTTCCGAAAGACCGCCGTGCCGCCGCCGGCATGCGGAAGGCAGACCAGCCGCAACTGGGCGTCCGGACGCGGGAAGGGGTAGTGCAGCCACCGCGTGGTGCGCGGGTCAACCACCGGCTGCCGCCGGCCCGGCCAGCGCGGTCCGCAGTCGATCGGTGCTGAACGGGTGGTCGCGGGTGGTGCGCTCGACGAGCTTGTTGTGGCCGTAATCGTCACGGCCCGAAACCAGCACCGCGCCGTAGCGGTCCAGGCTGATCCGGCCGCCGTACTCCTCGATGGCATCGGACTCCGGGTAGATCCGCACCTCGGTCGGCACGTAACGCGCCGCGAAACCGATCCGCGGCTCCTTGGTCTGGCCACTGTGCGGGTGCGAGGCATGCATCAGCGTCGACCAGAACAGAATGAACTGGCCGGCCTTCATCACCATCGAGACCGCCGCGTCGTCGTCGGGCTTCCAGTCCGGGTCGATCTGCAGTTCCCGGTAGTCGTAGCCGAAGAAGCCCCGCCGCACGCCGTCCTTGTCGAGGGAGTTCACCTGCTCGGGACGGTATTCCATCCGCTTGGTCTCGTCGTAGAACATCGTGTGGTGGGTGCCGGGGATGAACTGCAGCGCCCCGCGATCGACGGTGGCATCGGTGAACGCGCACCAGACGGTGATCGTCCCGCCGCTCTCGCGCTGTCCGGGCCAGAGGATCTGCGGGGTGCCGGAGGTGTTGGCGAAGGTGTCGGCCTGGTGCCAGTCGGTGCCCTCGTCACCGGGGTACTTGGGAAAGAACTCGGTGCGCCAGCAGAGCAGGTCGGGACCGAGGACCGAACCGACCCGGTCCACGATCTCGGGACGGCAGATGTGATCGGCCAGGAACTCCTCGTCGAGGTGGCGGTCGTAGTTGGCGATGTTGGTGCCGCTCGCGGCGGCGGCATCGGGGTAGACCGCGGCGCTGCGATCCAGCAACCGGATCCGCTCCTTGCTCCAGATCCGGCGCATCTCCTCCGGCTCGTAGAGCGTGAACGGGCCCGCGTAACCCCGCTCGTGGAACTCCGACAGCTCTTCCTGGCTCAGCGCGAAGGACCGGGTCATCTATTCAACCGCCATTTCGGAGATCGGGGAGGGAGTGCCCTGCGAACTTGCCGCCTCGACCGCGCTGGACAGCGCGCTAACCGTGACGCCGTCCAGCAGCACCTGGACGTCCATCCGGAGGCCGAAGTTGTCGTTGACCTGCTCGAACATCCGGATCAGGGTGAGCGAGGTGCCGCCCAGATCGAAGAAGTCGTCGTCGGTGCCGAAGTCGTCGGTGTCCAGCACCGAGCGCCAGATCGCCGCGATCTGTCCGGCCGGCGAGCCGTTGTCGTCCGGCTCCGGGTTGTCTGACGTCTGATCAGACGTACTGGTGAGAGCGGCCAGCGCCGCCAGGTCGGCCTTGCCGTTCGCGGTCAGCGGCAGCGTCTGCCGGGTCTCGTACACCGATGGGCAGAGGCTGGCCGGCAGTGCCTCGGCCAGTCGCTGCCTGGCCTGGCCGATCGCCTCCTCGCGCCAGTCCGGATCGGCGAGCCGGCCCGGTGGTGGCACCAGGTGCGCGACCAGCCGGACGTCGCCGTCGCCGTAGTCGCGCGCCGTCACCGCCGCGGCACCGACCAGCTCCAGGGCCTGCAGGTGCCGCTCCACCTCCACCGGATCGACCCGGTACCCGCGCACCTTCAGCTGGCGGTCGGCGCGACCGAGGAAGCAGTGATCGCCGCCGGGCTGGCGGACCACCCGGTCGCCGGTG
>JAVEEO010000457.1 GCA_030840415.1 Pseudonocardiales bacterium
CCGGCTGACCGGCGATCCGGAGCTGAGCCAGATCTTCTACCGGTACATGGGCACCTTCTCCGACATGGCGGCCGGTTACCTGACCAGCAGCGTCGACTTCGGCAGCCTCACCCGGGTGCTGGACGTCGGCGGCGGCGATGCCACCATCGCGGTGGCCGTCGCCCGGGCGTTCCCGCACCTGCGGATCACCATCCTGGAACTGCCCGGGGTGGTGCCGATCGCGCAGCGGCGGGTCGACGAGGCAGGCCTGTCCGACCGGATCAAGGTGGTCGCGACGGACATGTTCGCCGATCCGTGGCCGGAGGGCCACGACGGTGCGATGTTCGTGCACCAGCTGCAGATCTGGCCGCTGGACCAGGACACCGAGTTGCTGCGCCGCGCGTACGAGGCACTGCCGTCCGGTGCCCGGGTGGTCATCATGAACTCGATGTCGCACGACTCCGGCGACGGGCCGCTGATGGCAGCCCTGGACGCGGCCTACTTCGCCGCGATCCCCGGCGGCGGCATGCTCTACGCCTGGCACAAGTACGAGGAGTGCCTGCGCGCCGCCGGCTTCGGTGGGATCGAGCGGATCAAGCCCACCGGGGCGTGGACCCCGCACGGCGTCATCACCGCCACGAAGTAACCGGCCAGCTAAACCCGCAAGGCGGACCTGCAAGGCGAAGGCCGGCACGCGGCTCGGGTTGTAGGTACCGAGCCGCGTGCCGGCTTTACGCTTCTCCCACACCGATGGCGTCCTCCGCCGTGCTCGCTTCTTCCGCCGTACTCGCTTCTTCCAGCGTGCTCGCTTCTTCCACCGTGATGGCGCCGGCAACCGCGTCCAGGATCGAGCGGCACTCCGCCTCACTGCCGGCAGTCGTGATGGCCTGGGCCACCCGGCACTCCCACGAGGTCCGGCGCGGCGGCAGTTTCAGATGCTGGCCGGGAGCTGCCAGCAGGTCGGCCTGCAGCACCTCCGGTGGCAGCAGCTCCGCGGCGATCCGGACCGATGCGACGACCAGGTCGTGCTCGGGGTAGTAGAAGCGCACCGCGGCGATCCGGCTGGCACTCGGGGTCAGGTCCGGGGCGCTGCCGCAAGCGATGGCGGCGGCAACCTGGCTCAGGTCGACGCCGGTGGCGAGCTGGCCGAGGTAGGGAATCAGGTCCCCGCCGAGCCGGGCGTTGATCTCGATCACCTTGAACCCGGTTGCGGTGCGCCGCAGCTCCACGTGGGTCATGCCGGTGGCAAAGCCTACGGCCGAGTGCGCGCGGCTGAGCAGGTCGTGCAGGTCCTCGTCGCGCAGCAGCGGATCCGCCCCGTCCACGACATGCCCGATCTCCTCGAAGCTCGGGGGGAAGCCGCTCTCCTTGTGCGCGACGGCAAGCGGCACCACCCGGCCGTCGAAGCAGGCACAGTCGACGCTGATCTCGGGACCGTCCAGGTACTCCTCGATCAGGACGTCGGCCTCGTACTGCTCGGGCGTCTCGGGCAGGGTGACGGCCCGGGCCCGGTGGTAGGCGACGGTCAGGTCGGCCGGCGAGTCGGCCCGGCTGACGCCGAAGGAGGCGGCCAGGTGCCGGGGCTTGAGCACTACCGGGTACCCCAGGCCGGCAGCGACGGCCACCGCCTCTTCCAGTGACCGCACGGCGACGGAGGCGGCCTGCGCAACGCCCGCCTCGTCCAGCGCCTGCCGGGTGAGGTGCTTGTCGCGGCAGCGCTCGATCGCCTCGACCGGGCTGGTCGGCAGGCCCAGCGACTCGGCCACTGCCGCCGTCGCGGCAATGCGGGATTCGTCGTAGCAGATCACGCCGGCCACCCGGTCGGTTCCGTTGCCGCCCAGCAGCTGGTCCAGCCGCTTGGCCTCGGCGATCATCGCGGCCGCGTCGAGGGTGTCGAGGCTGGAGTGCCCGACCAGGTAGGGCAGCTCCCAGGTGGGCTCCGAGCTGCGGCCCGGGCCGCCGAGGAACAGCCAGAGCCGGTACCGCGGGGCCAGCGAGGCCAGGAAGTACTCCCTGGAACTGCGGGCGAAACTGGAGACCAGGATCAGGAACGGACGCTCGTCGGCTGCGCCGGTGACCGGTCCCGGCTCAGTCATCGAACTGCTCGCGGCGGGTGCGGGTGGCATCGGACACTGGTACTCCCGGAGGTTGGTCATCAGGTGCGGCCAGAATCTTGTCAGGCTAGACTGCGCCGGGCCAGCATTCGACCGAACCGGCCTCGACGCTGCCGGCATCGACGCCGTCGGTATCGACGCCGTCGGCATCGACGCCGTCGGCATCGACGCCGTCGGCATTGACGCTGTCGGCATCAACCTCGGCGCGACCGTCGGTCGAGGGCGGCGGGACGCGCCGGCCGCTAGCCTGGGCCGGGTGATACCGATGACGGGACCTTCGTCTTCTGCTGGCAGCGGCTTTCACGACGGCGAGCTCGCGGTGCAGCAGCGCGCCGGTGTCGACATCGCGGCGGCCCGGTTGGCGGGCATGCTGCGGCCTGCGGACCTGCGCGGCGGGGCGAGTCAGTTCCTGGCCGAGCGCACCTTTGCCGCCATTACCGCGCGGGACTCGGCAGGCCGGCTGTGGATCTCCGCGCTGACCGGCGCCGCCGGCTTCCTGCAGGCCCGGGGCGCCAGCCTGCTGGTGATCTCGGCCGTCCCCGTGGCCGGTGATCCACTGCACCGGCTCGATGCCGACCAGCCGGTCGGGCTGCTGGCCGTCGACTTCGCCACCCGACGCCGCTTCCGGATGAACGGGACCCTGATGTCCGTCGGCGCCGCCGGGCTGGAGATCTGGGTCGACCAGGCGTACGGCAACTGCCCGCAATACATCCAGCGACGCAGCCTCGGTCCGGTCGGCCCGATCGCCGATGCGGCACCGCGCCGGGGCAGCGCGCTCACCCCGGTCGATGCCGCGCTGATCGAGCGAGCCGACACCTTCCTGCTCGGAACAACCCATCCGCAGCGGGGCAATGACGCCTCGCACCGCGGCGGCAGCCCCGGCTTCGTCCGGGTCGAGCGGGACGCCGGCACCCTGTGGTGGCCCGACTATCCCGGCAACAACATGTTCAACAGTCTCGGCAACCTGGTCTCCGACGAGACCGCGGCGTTGCTGTTCGCCGATTTCGTCACCGGGCACACCCTGCACCTGTCCGGTACCGCCACCCTCGGCTGGACGGCGCCGGGCTCCCCCGGCGATGACGGCGGCACCGGCCGGCGCATCCAGTTCCGTCCCGAGCGCATCGTGGCGGGCAGCCTGCTCGGGGCGCGCGCCGAGGGAGTCGGCTACTCCCCCGCGAACCCGCCGCTGACACCGAGCTGACCTGCCTCAATGCCCTGGTTTCACCACACAGGAGCGGTAATCTAGCGGCGCAACATCCATTTCCGGTTTCCAGTTCGTGACGTCAGGTCCCTGACAGACCATCTACCCGGAAGCGACTGCCGTGCCCGCTGACTCCGCGCCGACCTCGTCCCGGCAGTTCTGGGATGCGGCCGCCCGGGAGAATGCCGCCTGGTACGTCGCCACCGGCTATACCTCCGAGACCCCGGAGTTCTTCGCCCAGGGAGCCCGCGAGACCGATCACTTCCTCCAGTTCTGCGGCATCGGCATCCGGCCCACCGATCGGGTGCTGGAGATCGGCTGCGGCGTCGGACGTATGACGAGGCGGTTGAGCGAACTCGCCGGCAGCCTGGTCGCCGCCGATGTCAGCCGGGAGATGCTCGAGCGGGCTCGGCAAAATGTCGGCGATCGCGGCACCGTGGAGTACCTGCTGGTGCCGGGGAACGGCGCGCTGCCGCTTTCCGACGACAGTGTCGACGTGGTGTTCTCCTACATCACCCTGCAGCACGTACCCAATCAGGTCGACCAACTGCGCTACCTGCACGAGTCGGCTCGGGTCCTGAGGCCGGGTGGCCGACTGGCTGTCCAGGTCCGGGGTGACACGCCCCGTGCCATCGCCCTCGACTGGCTCGGTCACCTGCGGCACCTGCTGCGCGGACGGCAGACCCTGCGGCCGGAATGGCGTGGCAGCCGGCTCAGCGACGCCGCGATCGCCGGGGCCTTCGACTACTCCGCCGGCCTGAAGGTGTGCCGGCTGGGGGCCCGCCATCGCTGGGTGATCCTGGGTTGAGTGCTCAGCGTCCGAGCCCGGTCACGGCGCGGCGATGGCTGGGTGGTCCGGGCGCCGCAGGTATCAGGGCGCTGCCGCGATGCTCTCCCGTCAGTCGCGGTCATGCCCCTGTTCGTCGCCCAGGCCGAGACCGTGTGCGTCCCGCCACGGAGTAGCTGGGGCAGTCGATGATCAAGCTCTCAACGAGATGCGCCTCAAACACAGTGGTGGAACTGCCAAGCGTTCCTCAAGACTTCCATCACGCGGCTGGCGCCCCAGGCGCTGCGCTATTGCCCGGCCACCACCGGAAAGGTCCAGGTCGAGATGCTCAGGGAGCCAGTGCGCTGTCCATCCACGCGCGCAGCCTGTCGACGGGGACGGCTCCGATCTGGCGCGCGACGACCTGCCCGTTCCGCATGATCAGCAAGGTCGGAATGGATTGAACCTCGAAACGCCTGGACAGGGATGGTGCGATGTCGGCGTTGACCTTCACCAGCTTCAGACTGCCGGCCTTCTCAGTGGCCAGTTGTTCCAGCGCCGGGCTGACCATCCGACACGGACCGCACCACGGAGCCCAGATGTCGACCAGGACCGGGATCGTCGCGGCCTCGACGACTTCGGCGAAGGTGTTGTCGTCGGCCTCCACCATCCATGGCAGCTCCGAGTGACACTTGCCGCATCGAGGGTTGCCGTTCGCGGCCGCGGGCACTCGGTTCTTGGTGCCGCACACTGGACACACGACGATGGTTCCATTTTTGATACTGGTCATGCAGTGGCCCCACCTTCGAGAGCCTCGGAGCTCACGACGATCTCGCCCTGCTCGACGCCAACCCTGATCACCGATCCGTCGGGCACGTCCCCGCTCAGCAGTGCACGCCCGATCCTGGTCTCGACCTCGCGGGCGATGAAGCGGCGCAGCGGGCGCGCCCCGTATACCGGGTCGAAGCCCTGCTGAGCGATGAAGCGGAGTGCGTCTTCGGTGACCTCGAGCGTCATCCGCCGGTCGGCCAGTCGTGTGCGTAGATCGTTGAACATGAACGAAACGATGCGTTCGATCTCGGGTTGGGTCAATGGCTTGAACAGGACGATCTCATCGATCCGGTTGAGGAACTCCGGGCGGAAGTGCATCTGCAGTTCCCGCATGACACTGTCCCGTGCCTCAGGTTTGACCTCGCCATAGGACGTGACGCCCTCGAGGAGGTGGTTGGACCCGATATTGGACGTCATGATGATGACGCAGTTGCGGAAGTCCACCGTGCGACCTTGAGCATCGGTGAGCCGGCCATCGTCGAGCACTTGCAGCAACGTGTTGAAGACGTCCGCGTGCGCCTTCTCGATCTCGTCGAACAGTACGACCGAGTACGGCTTGCGCCGGACAGCTTCAGTGAGCTGACCTCCCTCGTCGTAACCCACGTAACCGGGGGGCGCACCGACAAGCCGGCTCACGGTGTGGCGCTCCTGATATTCGCTCATGTCGATTCGGATGATGCTGTCCTCAGTATCGAACAGGGCGGCCGCGAGGGTCTTTGCGAGCTCGGTCTTACCCACTCCTGTTGGCCCGAGGAAGATGAAGGACCCAATCGGGCGTCGCGGATCCTTGATTCCCGAGCGCGCGCGAATGATCGCGTCCGCGACCAGTTGTACCGCCTCGTCCTGGCCCACGACCCGTTCGTGCAGAATCTGGTCCAGCCGCAGCAACTTGTCCCGCTCGCCCTCCTGAAGACGACTCATCGGGATGCCGGTCCAGCGTGACACGATCGACGCGATTTCTGCTTCGGTGACGACCTCCCGCAGTAATCGATGCCCACCTTGTTTCGCGGCGAGCTGCTCCTCCTGGGCCTGAAGTTTGCGTTCCAGCTCTGGCAGCTTTCCGTGCCGCAACTCTGCGGCCAGGTTCAGGTCGTAGTTGCGCTCGGCCTGATCTGCTTGCTGGCGGACCTCGTCGATCTCCTGCCTGAGCGCCTGCACCTTGCGAAGGGCCAGTCGCTCGGACTCCCATTGAGCTCGCATCGCGTCGGCCCCGCTGCGCACGTCCGCGAGTTCCTTGCGAAGTTCCTCCAGACGAGTCTTGCTTGCGCGATCCTCCTCCTTCGCGAGCGCAGCCTCTTCGATCTCGAGCCGGGTCAGTCGGCGGGTGAGTTCGTCGAGTTCGGCGGGCATGGAGTCGATTTCGGTGCGCAGCATCGCACATGCTTCATCCACGAGATCGATTGCCTTGTCGGGGAGAAAGCGATCGGAGATGTAACGATGGCTCAAGACGACTG
>JAVEEO010000539.1 GCA_030840415.1 Pseudonocardiales bacterium
GCCATGCGCGAATCGCGATCGAACGCGCCGTCGCGGCCATGGACGCGGGGACCCCCTGAACACAAGCATTCGGCCCATGCTCGACACGGCCGGGGAATTCGACACGCACCACTTCGCCGAGCCGGCCTGGTGAGCACGTTCATCCCGAAGAGGTAAGCCGAAATCCCGCTGCCGCTGACGAGCTGGAGCGCCTGACGGAAGGAGACACCGATGCGCCCCGTCGCCGGCACCGGACAAGTTTGCAGGCAACTCGGCTCCGGGGACGGACCGGCAATCCTGGTTGCCGACTTCCAGGCGCTCAACGCAGCGCCCCGACTCAGCCAGTTGCTCACCGACGCGGCCACCGGTCAGCGGATCTACCAGGTAGATCCGCTGAGCGCGCTGTCCGGGGACCGGCTCTACGCCACCCTGCCGGAACTGGCCGACGAGACGGCTGCCTTCTTCCGCTCCGGCGAATCCTCCCCGTCGGCCGACCAGCGGGTATTCGTCGTGAGCCACTGCGGCGCCGCGGGCCTGGCCCTGCACATCGCCAGCCGGCTGAGCGGCGCGGCAAAGGTCACCGCCATCCTGGTACAACCAACGTGGCCCGGTACGGAGCACATCACTGAGCGGTTCGCGGAGTTCCAGGCAAAGCTGGGTGCCGCCGGCCAGCCGTGTCCGGATCTGGATGGCGATCCGTGGTCCCGCGTCGCGGAGTTGGAGCAGGTCATGAGGGAGGGGCTTACCGGGCTGGCGACCCGGCTTGGCCTCCGCACGCCCCCCTTGGCCTTCTCCGAGCTGCTGGCGTCGTACCGGACCTGGCTCGCCTTCCTACTGGCCTGCCGCAACGATCAGCCCGCGCAGGCACCAACCGACGAGGTCGCGGTGTCGGTGCTGACCAACGAGCCCGACTTCGTATTGCCCGGAACTGATCCGGGTCGGTGCCGCATCGCAGCGCTGCCTCCGACGGAACGGCCCGATGATGTGACGCCGGACCTGGCGAAACGGGTGCTCGACCAGATCGTGAGCTGAGGATCAGAGCCGTCGCGGCGTGATTCGGCTATGGGGCCAATACCGCTCGACGTTCGCGGTCGGCGGCCTGCGAGCGCGCTGAGCAGCGCATGGAGCTGCGCAAGGTCGGAGATGGGTGCCGACCCCCCGGCCTGCGAAGGTTGTTTCGGGGAGAGTTCTGAGCGGAATCGAAGGTGAGCTGCTGATGGCTACTGCTGCGATCCACGACGTGCATGACGTGCTCGCCGCCTATCCCGGACTCGCGGACATCGCGGTCCTGGCACATGAGCAGGAATCCATCGGCCAGACCATTGTGGCTTACGTCGTGCCCGCCAGCCCCGGCTTCAACCTGGGCGAGCTTCACAAGTACGTCCGGAAGGAACTGCCGGCGAGCATGGTGCCGGCCGCCATCATGGTTGTCGACGCGATTCCGCTGACAGCTGCGGGAATCGCCGAGCCGCAGGCGCTTCCCGCGCCGGACCTGCATGGTCTGACGCTGTACCGGTCACCTGACACTGCCCGCCAGGAAGCCCTGTGCACGATCTTCGCCGAAGTGCTCGGCAGGCCCCGGTGCGGTATGGACGACAACTTCTTCACCCTGGGAGGCGAGTCGATCGACGCCATGCTGATAGCGGGCCGGGCCGGCCCGGTGATCGGCCGGGAGATATCGATCGATGACATCTTCGACGCGCCCACCGTCGCCGAGCTGGACCAGCTCCTGGACCGGCCCAGCAGCGTTGAAGGTCAGTGATGGCTGAGGTAGATCAATCGGGGATCCCCGAGGGGTCCGCTACCCGGTATCCGCTGAGTTCCAGGCAGCGAGACCCGAGTGGTTTGGCGCGCGCGCCCAAGCATGTCATCCCCTTCGCAGTCCGGATAAAGGGAGAACTGCGCCTGGAGTCGCTCGAAGGCGCCCTTTATGACGTGGTAGAACGGCAGGAGTCCCTGCGTACCCGCGTTGAGTACAGCGAGACGGACGGCAACGTCGGATTCCAGGAGGTGCTACCGCCGCTGGCGGTCCCGCTCGGCGTGCACGACGTTACCCTGGCTCCTGGACAGTCGCGTGACGAGTTCGCCATCGACCTGCTCGTGAAGTTGAACGAGGAATCGATGCCGTTCACCGTCAAGCCGTCACTGCGCGCCTCCCTTCATCGATTCGACGACCATGACGCGGTGCTCACCCTTCTCACGCACCACCTCTTCAGTGACGGCTGGTCGACGGACATTCTCCGCCGGGAGATCGCGGCCTGCTACCGGGCCAGGACCACGGGGATACCCCATACGCTGCCGACCCCGGTCCCGTACCGCGAGTTCGCAGCCTGGGAACAGGAGTTCCTGCAGGGCGAGAGGGCAGCGGCGGCCCGCCGCTTCTGGTCGGACAAGCTGGCCGGCGCCGAGATGTTCACGATGCCGGCCGACCGGCCCCACGGCCCCGACACTCTGATGCCACGGAGCGCGATAGGGAACTTCTCGATCGATCCCGGCAATTTTGCGAAGGTCTCCGCGAGTGCCGCCCAGAGTCGCTGCAGCGTCTGGCACGTCTTCCTGGCGGCGTTCATGGTGCTCGCGGAGAAGGTCGTCGGCCGGCCCGATATCACGCTGTTCACCTCCAACAGCGGCCGTCCCACTCCGGACTTCTACGACACCATCGGTTTCTTCGTCAATCCTGTTCCACTTCGCCTCGAGTTCGGAGAGTGCCGAAGTTTTCGGGACCTCATGCTTGTCGCGCGGAAGGCCAGTAGCCAGGCCCGGCAGTACCAACTGCCGTTCGCGACGATTCTTGACATGACCCCGGCCCTGATGAGCGGCGCCGCGGATCCACGGGCCCTGATGCCCATCTTCAATTACATCAACTCGCCAGTGGCCCATGACACCGGGTTTGCTACCAGCGTCGAACCGGTGGTCACGCCAGAAGAATTGCCGACCTCCTTCCTCCGCGGCGGGTTCGTTTGGACTTTCCTGGTGGTTCCGTCGGGTGAATTCCGGTGCAGCATCGAGTACGAGCCCGACGCGGTCGACGCAAGCACGATCGACCGCTGGGGAACGGATTTCATCGACCTGATCCTGGCGATAGCCGACACGCCCGACCAGCCATGGAAGAAGCCAGGCATGGAGGAAGCTGTCAGCGGATAGTGTCATGTCACGGATCTTCGCCCGAGTTCGGGGATCGTCATCCCGAGCTGCTCCGGCGATGGCCAAGGGTGGCCAGCACGATCTGGACCGGGTCGGCCACCGCCGGCCACCGCTCGGCCACCGCCGGCCACCGCCGGCCACCGCCGGCCACCCGGCGCGGACCGGTCGGCCACCGCCGATGCCTCGGTGCCGGGCCGCTACGGCCAGGACGGCCTGTCAGGCGCCGAGCCGGATGCGCTCCGCTTCCGCTGGAAGCAGCTCCTGCGGGTTGTGACCGTCGTCGGCGCTGGCCGATGCCAGGGATTGCGCGTACGCGTCGAGCAACTGCTGGGCCTGGGCATCGGCCCGGCTGAATCGCGCGGTCAGATCCTCGTCGTCGACCAGCACGTCGTGCATGGCCTGCATGCCCGCGCTCTGGATGGGCAGGAAATTGCCGATCACCACGCCGCGGGTGGCGGGGGAGTCCGGGCTTATCCGGAGTTGTTCGATGGCGGCCCGGTGGTGCGGGTTCTGGTCGTACCAGCCCTCGCCGGCGAGCAGGTCGATCGATGCCTCGGTAGTTGGGATGAAGGCCCGCCCATGGTCGTAGATGCCGGTGCCGTTGCGTGGGTTGTTCAGGAACTGCATGAGGGCCAGTGCCCCGTCGCGGGTCGGCTCGTCCAGCCCGGCGCGCAGCCACAGCGACTCACCGGCGATCAGGTTTCCCGCGTACCCGGCCCGCTCGTTGTAGGGCATTCGGCTGACCTGCACGCGGAACCCGGCCTTGCGGGCCGCTCGGACGATGGGCCCCGTCTCGACCGATGAGCTGACCAGCATCGCCGCGTCTCCGCCGACGAACGCTTCCATGCAACCCCACCAGTCCGACTGCTTGCCGGTGTAGAGGTAATGGCCTGCCCGGTGCAGGTCCCTCCACCAGGTCACGTAGGCCAGCATCTCGGGCGACAGGAAATCGACCTTCTCGCTTCGGCCCGACCTGCCGTTGTCGTGGTCGGCGATGAGGCCGCCCTGCTGAGCCACGGACTGCTGGAAGAGCCAGCCGAAATTGGGCCAGGTGATACCCCCGCGGCGCGCGCCGTCGCGTCCGGCCACGGCGGCGCAGGCGGCCTCTACCTCCGCCCAGGTGCTCGGTGGTTCGGCGATCCCGGCGGCGTTCAGCGCGTCGATGTTGGAGTAGAGCAGGATGGTGGAGGTGTTGCGCGGGATCGAGCTCAGGTCGCCGTCGAACGTGTAGTACGCCCGCATGTTGGCGACGATGTCGTCGAGGATCACGGGCTCACCGAGGATCTCGTCCCGCCCGCCCACCGCCTCGGTCACCGAGGTGAACAGCGGGCTCCCATCCGGGTGGCGTACGTCTCGAGCCTCCTGGAGGTAGGTGTACTGGTACGCGGCAATGTGCGGCGCTGTTCCCGCACGCGCTGCTCGCGCCACCTCTCGGGGGAAGGCCCCTATGTTGACGCCTTCCACGACAGCGCGATACTGCGGGTGCCTGCGGTTGAACTCCGCTGCTTGCCTGCGGACCGGGTCGACGAGCTGTTGCCACATCGGCCAGCGATTGAGCCAGAGCTTGAGCGTGATCTTCTCAGCAGGTTCGTGCATCAGTCTCGCCATCCCCCCGGTCGGTGCCGAAAAGCCTGATCGAAGATTTCATGCTCCGCGCCGCTGTCCGGCCGTTGCATCTTCACGCTTGCTTCGGGCCGCCCCACGCGGGCGGGCACGCCCAAAGAGGACTTGCCCGGCACGGCGGCCCAGACTTTCAGGCTGGAAGCCGGACCGTTGTGGGAGGTATCAGCGATGGCTGCGCTCGATCTGCCTGGTGTGCCGGTTCAGCTGCTCGTCAGGCAGCGCGCCGTGGCCGCGCCGGAGGCCACCGCCATCTCGTGGAGTGACGGTTGCGTCTCCGCGCGCGACCTCGACCGGCACGCCGCCCGAATCGCCGCCGCGCTGACCGGCTTGGCCGGCCGCCCGATCGCCGTGCGCGTGCCTGCCGGGCCCGCCCGGTACGCGGCACTGCTGGGCGTGCTGCGTGCCGGCGCCGTCCTGCTCTGGTCCGGCACCGGTGCGACCGGCGAGCGCGGCCGCGGCATTCTCGAGGCAATGTGCCCGGCTGCGGTGTTGACCGGCGGTACCGGCGACGAGTTGAGCACCTGGTACTCCGGACGCGCCGGCGTCCCGCTCATCGACGTGACCGACCTGCCGGACGCGACCGCGGCCGAGCCGGACGTTCCGCTCGAGGCCTGGGCCTACATCGCGCATACATCGGGCTCCACCGGCCGCCCCAAGGGCGTGCCACAAACCCATGCCGCGCTGGCCCAGTTCAGCAACTGGTTCGCCGCCGAGTTCGGGCTCGCCCCCGGTGTGCGGGTGGCGCAGTGGGTATCCCCCGACCACGATCCCGCGCTGTGCGAGACCTTCGCGACGCTGGTATCCGGTGCGGTGCTCTGCCCGGTGCCCGAGCCGATCCGCGCACATCCCGGCCGGCTGCTCGCCTGGCTGGCCGCGGAGCGGATCGACGTGCTGCAGACCGTGCCGAGTTTTGCCCGGCAGTTGCTGGCAGAAAGCACCGAACGCTCCAAGGCGCCGCTGCCCCTGCGGCAGCTGCTGTTGATGGGCGAGGCCATCTCGGAGAGCCTGGTCCAAGGACTTCGCGCCGCGGCACCGGAGATGGCGGTGGCTAATCTCTACGGCCCGACCGAGACGGTGGCCGCGACCTGGTACCGGATTCCGGCCACCAGCCAGGGGGTCATCCCCATCGGACGCCCGATTCCCGGCCGGGACGTGCTGCTGCTCGACGAGTCCGACCGCGAGTGCCCGCCCGGCACGGTGGGCGAGATAGTGGTTCGCAGTCCCTACGTGACCCCGGGCTATCTCGGCGACCAACCGGGCAACCCGGCCTTCCGTGCCGTGCCCGGCGCCGGTTCCGGGCCCTGGTACCGCACCGGGGACCTCGGTGTGCGCCGGGACGACGGCCTGCTGGAGTTCCGCGGCCGGCGCGACCAGCAGGTGAAGATACAAGGGCACCGGCTGGAACTGGCCGAGGTCGAGTCCATGCTGCTGGAGCAGGAGTCGGTCGTCGAGTGCGCCGTGCTCGCCGTGACCGGCACCGACGGCATCGTCGCCAAGCTGGCCGCCTATGTCGTGCCTCGCGACGAGCCCTGCCCGGCCGAGTGGCGCGCCCACCTTCGGCAGCGCTTCGGCGAAGTGATGCTGCCGATGACCTTCCGTACCGTGCCGAACGCCCTGCCCCGCAACGAGACCGGCAAGATCGACCGCCGGCTGCTGGCCGACCTGGGTCAGCAGCAGCCCGCGCACCCGGCCGCCGGCCGGGTCAGCAGCGCCGAAGATGCGTCGCGGTGACCCCGCCGACCACAGTCATACCTAATGCTGGCCCAACTCAAGGAGAATCGATGGAGACAATCACCACGCCGCCGCGCACCGAGCTGCTGAAGCGCGCGGCCGAGCTCGGCCCCGTGCTGAGGGCCAACGCGCAGGCGTCGGAAGATCGCAGGCAACTCAGCGAGGAGACGCTTGAGGCGCTGGGCGGTTCCGGGCTGCTGCGCCTGCGGGTGCCGCGGCGCTACGGTGGCTACGAGGCCGACATGCGGACCGTCACCGAGGTGCTGGCCGAGCTGGCGCGCGGCGACGGCTCCGCTGCCTGGACCGCATCGGTCTGGATGATCAGCAGCTGGATGGTGGGCCTGTTCCCGGACGCCGTGCGCGACGAGGTGTTCGCCGATCCCGACGTGCGGATCAGCGGAATCCTCAGCCCCGGCGCGATGGCCACGCCGACCGACGGCGGCTACCTGGTCAGCGGCAAGTGGTCGTTCAACACCGGCGCCCAGCAGAGCGACTGGAATGTCAACGCCGCCGTCCGGCCCACCCCGGACGGACAGTTCGAGCCCGTCATGGTGCTGCTGCCGATGAGCGACCTGCAGGTGATCGACGACTGGCACACGGTCGGCATGCGCGGCTCCGGCAGCATTACCACGGTGTGCCAGGACGTCTTCGTCCCGGCCGAGCGGGTACTGCCGGTGGGTCCGGTGATCTTCGGTGCGCACCCGCTGCAGCAGGACCCCGCCGCGCCGATGTGGCGCGCTCCGTTCATGCCGATCGCCTGCACGACCGTCGGCGCCGTGGCCTACGGCCTGGCGATCGCGGCCCGGGACGCGTTCATGGAGCGCCTGCCCGGCTCCAAGATCACCTACACCGACTACACCGAGCAGAGCGCCGCGCCGCTGACCCACCTGCAGGTGGCCGGGGCGACCGTCGGGGTGGACGAGGCCGGCTTCCACGTCCTGCGCACCGCCGACCTGATCGACACCAAGGCGGCGTCGGGTGAGCCGTGGAGCCTGGAGGAACGCGCTCGTGCCCGGCTGGACCTGGGTGCCACCTGCCTGCGTGCCAAGGAGGCGGTGGAAGTGCTGGCCGGCGCCAGCGGCGGCTCCTCGCTGTACAACAGCGTGCCGATCCAGCGCATCGAGCGCGACGTCAAGGCGCTCAACCTGCACGCGATCATGCACCCCGACACCAACTTCGAGCTGTACGGGCGCATGGCGTGCGGCCTGGAACCCAACACCCAATACATCTGATCTCGTCGGGAGAATATCGATATGAGCACTCAGCAGTCCGCTCCCAGCACGGAAGAAATCACCCAGCGGGTCAGGGCGATCTGGACCGACATCCTGGGCCCGGGTTCCGATCGGCCCGGTGCCACGTTCTTCGACCTCAACGGGCAGTCCATCGCCGCGGTGCAGATCGCCGCCGCGGTCGAGGAGCAGCTGGGCATTCCCCTCGACATCGGTGATCTGTTCGAGGACCCGGATGTGGAAACCCTGACCAACGTCGTCCTGGCCAAGTCCGGCGACGCGGCCGGCTGACCATGGCAAGCGCGCAGGAGACCGCGACGCACCAGCTGATTTCCGTGCGGCCGGATGCCGAGCTCGACCAGGTGGTGGAGATCCTCGAGCGCGATGGGGCGGTGATCGTCGAGGACTTCACCGACGCGGCGGCGCTGGCCGGGCTTCGGGCGGATCTGGAGCCCGGCCTCGAGGCCGCTGCCTACAGCGAGAGCGGCTACGACGGGCAGAAGACCAAGCGGCTGTCCAGCCTGTTTCGGCACAGCACGCACATGAGCGCCGTGGTGACCCACCCGCTGTACCTCGGTTCGGCCCGGCGGCTGCTGCAGCAGCCGACGCACATGTGGATCGGCAAGGTCCGGATGGAGGTGACGCCGAGTATCCAGATCAGCTTCACCCAGGCGATCAGGATCGATCCGGGCCAGGGCCGGCAACCGTTGCACCGCGACGACGCGATGCACCTGTGGCGGCATCCGGGACCACCCTGCCGGTTGCAGCTGATGCTGGCCATCACCGATTTCACCAGTGCCAACGGCGCGACCCTGGTCGTGCCCGGCAGTCACCACTGGGACGACGAGCGGGCACCGGCCTACGCCGAGGCGGTCCCGGCCGTCATGCCCGCAGGTTCCGCGCTGCTCTGGCAGGGCGGTGTCTACCACGGCGGCGGAGCCAACACCACGGACTCGTCCCGGCAGAGCCTGTCCGTCGCGCTCGACCTGGGCAACCTGCGGCAGGAGGAGAATCAGTACCTCGCCGTCCCCCGGGAGACCGTGCAGACCCTGTCGGAGGAGGTGCAGCGGCTGCTCGGCTGGGACCGCTGCCCACCCGGCCTCGGCCAGGTCGAGACGCAGGATCCGCACCTGCTGCTGGAGCGGACCCAGCAGGAGCTCGCGAGCAAGCCACGCGGTGCCAATCCGTTGACCTAGCTGGGGAAACGGGATCGATCGGCCGCACCAACCGATCACCGCCAGGCCGGTCACGGCTTCCAGACCGAGCAGCCGG
>JAVEEO010000545.1 GCA_030840415.1 Pseudonocardiales bacterium
GGTTGTCCCGCAGGAAGTTCCGCGAGTTCTCCTTGCCCTGGCCGAGCTGGTCGCCTTCGTAGGTGTACCAGGCGCCGGACTTGCGAACGATCCCCTGGTCGACACCGACATCGATGAGCGAGCCCTCGCGGCTGATGCCCTGGCCGTAGACGATGTCGAACTCGGCCTGCTTGAACGGAGGCGCGACCTTGTTCTTGACGACCTTGACCCGGGTTCGGTTGCCGACGGCTTCGCCGCCGTCCTTGAGGGTCTCGATGCGCCGGACGTCCATGCGCACCGAGGAGTAGAACTTCAGCGCCTTGCCACCGGTGGTGGTCTCAGGCGAGCCGAACATGACCCCGATCTTCTCGCGCAGCTGGTTGATGAAGATCGCGGTGGTGCCGGAGTTGCTCAGCGCACCGGTGATCTTGCGCAGCGCCTGGCTCATCAGCCTGGCCTGCAGGCCGACGTGGCTGTCGCCCATTTCGCCCTCGATCTCGGCACGGGGCACCAGCGCTGCCACCGAGTCGACGACGATGATGTCCAGGGCGCCCGAGCGGATCAGCATGTCCATGATCTCGAGCGCCTGCTCACCGGTGTCGGGCTGGCTGACCAGCAGGGCGTCGGTGTCGACGCCGAGGGCGCGGGCGTACTCGGGATCGAGCGCGTGCTCGGCGTCGATGAACGCCGCCACCCCACCGGCGGCCTGGGCGTTGGCCACGGCGTGCAGGGCCACGGTCGTCTTGCCGGAGCTCTCCGGGCCGTAGATCTCCACGATCCGGCCGCGCGGCAGGCCGCCGATGCCGAGGGCGATGTCGAGGGCGATCGAGCCGGTCGGGATGACTTCGATGGGAACGTAGGGTCGCTCGCCCAACCGCATCACCGAGCCCTTGCCGAACTGCTTGTCGATCTGACCCAGTGCGACCTCAAGTGCCTTGTCGCGGTCGAATGCTGCGGCCATCTTCGGTACCTCTCTTATCGGGTGTCCTTCTCGAGAGCAACGCTAGATCTGACCACCGACATTTTCGGCCGGCGAAGCACAGCTGTGGAAGACCAGGGGCTCGGATACCAGATTAGCCGAACACCTGTTCGATTGACCGCAACACGCCGGATTGGATCGGCGCCACCCGGCAGGTCTCAGCGCAGCTTCTGCGCAACGTCGAACTCCTGGCAGATCGCGCGCCAGACCGCCTTGGGCGCATCGCCGCGCTCGATCGCCTCGTTGACCGTCGCGCCGAGCGTGGTCACCCGGTAGTCGGCGGCCAGCGAATGCGCATAGGTGGTCCCGAACCGGGCTTCCATCCGCTGCCAGAACTCACTCAATCGCACTCTGGGAACAGTAATGCGGCTGCGGCCCGCCGTGGCGCTCGGGCAGGATCTCGGCTATGCCGGTCCTCGCCTCCCCCGCCCCCGAGCCTGCCCGCTGGTACGCCCAGGAGGTGCTGACCGGCTCCAGGGTCACGCTGGTGCCGCTGCAGGTCGAACATGCCGAGGGCTACGCCGCGGCGCTGCGCTCGGACGGCGGCGCCGAGCAGGTCTATCGCTGGTTGGGCTGGGCGCCTGTCCCGGTGACCGCGGAGCTGGCCCGCGCCGAGATCCTGCAGGCCCTGGCGGCCCGGGCCCGGGGCGAGCGGTTCCCCTTCGCCCAGTTGGACGCCGGCACCGGGGAACTGCTGGGCACCACCAGCTTCTACGAGGTGCAGCCGGAGCTGCGGTCGCTGGCGATCGGCTACACCTGGCTGGGAAAGCGCTGGTGGCGAACCGGCCACAACACCGAGTCCAAGCTGCTGCTGCTCGGCCACGCCTTCGACGTGCTGGGGGCGGCCCGGGTGGTGTGGCACACCGACGTGCTCAACGAGCGGTCCCGGGCGGCGATCCAGCGGTTGGGCGCCATCGAGGAGGGCGTGCTGCGCAAGCACCGGATCCGGGCCGACGGCACCTGGCGCGACTCCGCGCAGTATTCGATGATCGACGAGGACTGGCCGGCAGCGCGGGATCGGCTGACGGCCGGCCTGCGGCGCTGACCGATCCGAATCCGGCGGCCCGGCTCCGGCGGTGCGAACCCGGCCGGTCGATGATCGCCGACGGCAGCGGGTGCTGTCAGACCCGAGAGGCACACTGAAGAGATGGACACCCTGTTCGCGCCGGCGACCACCGCCTGGTTCGAGGGTGCCTTCGCCAGCCCCACCGAGGCCCAGACCGGTGCGTGGCAGGCGATCTCGCGCGGCGACCACACCCTGGTGGTCGCCCCGACCGGGTCCGGCAAGACCCTGGCCGCGTTCCTGTCGGCGATCGACCGGCTGGCCGCGCTGCCGGTGCCCGACGACCCGAACCGGCGCTGCCGGGTGCTCTACGTCAGCCCGCTGAAGGCGCTGGCCGCCGACGTCGAGCGCAACCTGCGCTCGCCGCTGGTGGGCATCGCGCAGGCCGCCCGCCGGTTGCTGCTGCCCGAACCCCAGATCGCGGTCTCGATGCGCTCCGGCGACACCTCGCCCGAGGACCGGCGGGCCTTCGCCCGGCACGGCGCCGACATCCTGTTCTCCACGCCCGAGTCGCTGTTCCAGCTGCTCACCTCCGCGGCCCGTCAGGCGCTGGCGGGCGGCGAGACGGTGATCATCGACGAGGTGCACGCGGTGGCGGCCACCAAGCGGGGGGCGCACCTGGCGGTCAGCCTGGAGCGGCTCGACGCGCTGCTGGACCAGCCGGCCCAGCGCATCGGGCTGTCGGCCACCGTCCGGCCGATCGACGAGGTCTCCACCTTCCTGGCCGGCGGGCGGCCGGTCACCGTGGTCCAGCCCGACACCGTCAAGCGGCTGGACCTGTCCGTGGTGGTGCCGGTGGAGGACCTGACCGAACTCGGCGACGGCCAGCCCGACCCCGGGCAGGACCCGCAGCGCCGGGCCTCGATCTGGCCGCACGTCGAGGAGCGGGTCCTCGACCTGATCGACAGCCACACCTCCACCATCGTGTTCGCCAACTCCCGCCGGCTGGCCGAGCGGTTGACGGCCCGGCTCAACGACCTGGCCCACGAACGCGATCCGGAGCGCCCCGCCGACATCCGCGCGCATCACGGCTCGGTCTCGCGCGAGCAGCGCCAGATCGTCGAGGAGGACCTGAAGGCCGGCCGGATCCCGGCAGTGGTCGCCACCTCCTCTCTTGAGCTCGGCATCGACATGGGTGCGGTCGACCTGGTGGTGCAGGTCGAGTCGCCGCCATCGGTGGCCGCGGGCATGCAACGACTCGGCCGGGCCGGCCACCAGGTGGGTGCGGAGTCACGGGGGGTGATCTTTCCCAAGTACCGCGGCGACCTGCTCGAATGCGCGGTGGTGGCCGAGCGGATCCGCGAGGGCAAGATCGAGTCGATGCGCTACCCGCGCAACCCGCTGGACGTGCTCGCCCAGCAGATCGTGGCGATGGTGGCGCTGGACACCGTGACGGTGGACGAGGTCGAGACCCTGGTCAGGCGCAGCGCACCGTTCGCCACGCTGCCCCGGTCCGCCCTCGACGCGGTGCTGGACATGCTGGCCGGTCGCTATCCCTCCGATGCCTTCGCCGAGCTGCGGCCCCGGCTGGTCTGGGACCGGATCACCGGCGAGCTGACCGGACGGGCCGGCGCACAGCGGCTGGCGGTGACCTCCGGCGGCACCATCCCCGACCGCGGCATGTTCGGGGTATTCCTGGCCGCCGCCGACGGTCCCGGCCGCCGGGTGGGCGAGCTGGACGAGGAGATGGTCTACGAGTCCCGGGTCGGTGAGGTGTTCCTGCTCGGCTCCTCGTCCTGGCGGATCGAGGACATCACCCACGACCGGGTGCTGGTGACCCCGGCCCCCGGCCAGGCGGGCAAGATGCCGTTCTGGAAGGGCGACTCGCTCGGCCGACCGGTGGAGCTGGGCCGGGCGCTGGGCGCGTTCGTCCGCGAACTCGGCACCGCCACCGCCGACGACGCCATCCAGCGGGCCAGGTCAGCGGGGTTGGACGAGTGGGCGGCGGCCAACCTGGTCAGCTACCTCACCGAGCAGCGGGCGGCCACCGGGCACCTGCCGACCGACCGGACGATCGTGGTGGAACGGTTCCGCGACGAACTCGGTGACTGGCGGCTGGTGATCCACTCGCCCTTCGGCGCACCGGTGAACGCCCCCTGGGCGCTGGCCATCTCGGCCGGGCTGCGCGAGCGCTACGGCCTCGACGTCCAGTCGATGCACTCCGACGACGGCATCGTGCTGCGGCTGCCCGACACCACCGCCGAGGCGCCCACCGGCGACGTCGCTGTCTTCGATCCCGGCGACATCGCCGGCCTGGTCACCGGTGAGGTGACCAACTCGGCGCTGTTCGCCTCCCGGTTCCGCGAGTGCGCCGCCCGCTCGCTACTGCTGCCCAAGCGCGACCCGCGCCGGCGCGCGCCGCTGTGGCAGCAGCGCCAGCGCGCCAACGCCCTGATGCAGGTGGCGCGCGACTACGGCCAGTTCCCGGTGGTACTCGAGGCCATGCGGGAATGCCTGCAGGACGTCTACGACCTGCCGGGCCTGACCGAGATCATGCGGCAGCTCCAATCGCGCCAACTCCGGCTGGTGGAGGTCGAGACCAGCAGCCCGTCGCCGTTCGCGCAGTCGCTGCTGTTCAGCTACGTCGGCATGTTCCTCTACGACACCGACGCGCCGCTGGCCGAACGCCGGGCCCAGGCCCTCACCCTGGACACCTCACTGCTGGCCGAGCTGATGGGCTCGCCGGACCTGCGCGACCTGCTCGACGAGAACGCGATCGCCGAGTCCATCGCCGACGCCCAGCGGCTCAGCGAGGCCAGGCGGGTGCGCGGCACCGACCAGACAGCCGACCTGCTGCGCGAGGTGGGTGACCTCAGCACCGCCGAGGCCGTCGCCCGGGGCGCCACCGAGGCGGACCTGGAGGCACTCCGCAAGGCGCGGCGGGCGATCACCGTCCGGATTGCCGGCGAGCTGCGCTGGCTGGCGATCGAGGACTCCGGCCGGGTCCGCGACGCGCTCGGGGTCGCGCTGCCGGTGGGGATTCCAGAGGCGTTCACCGAGCTGGTGGCAGATCCGCTGGGCGATCTGCTGTCCAGGTATGCCCGCACGCACGGCCCGTTCGTGCTCGCCGAGCCGGCAACCCGGCTGGGCCTGGGGCCGGCGGTGGTGCAGACGGGCCTGGAGCGGTTGGTCGCCACCGGGCAACTGGTGGCCGGTGAGTTCACGCCCGGCCGGGTAGGGCGCGAGTACTGCGGCGCGAGCATGCTGCGCACCATCCGGCGGCGGTCGCTGGCCGCCCTGCGCCGGGAGGTCGAACCGGCTCCGCAGGTGGTGCTGGCCAGGTTCCTGCCGGAATGGCAGGGCGTCGGGGCCGGCCGGCGCGCTCGCGGCATCGATGGCCTGGCCCGGGTCATCGAGCAGTTGGCCGGCGTCGCGGTGCCGGCCAGCGCGCTGGAGAGCCTGGTGCTACCGGCCCGGCTGTCGGACTACTCGCCGGCGTTGCTGGACGAGCTGACCAGCTCCGGAGAGGTGCTGTGGTGCGGCGCCGGCACGCTGGCCGGCAACGACGGCTGGCTCCGCCTGGTACCGGCCGGAGCGGCAGCTGAGCTGTTG
>JAVEEO010000550.1 GCA_030840415.1 Pseudonocardiales bacterium
CACCCGGGCTTTTCGGTGTTGGCGTGGAAATAGGGGCGCACGTTCACGATGGCTCCGTCGTCCGGCCACCCCGTCCGGAATGGCCTATTGCGGTACCGCTGGGTGATCATTTGTCCGCGCTATTCGCACACAGGTGTCCGGTTGTCATCGAGAACGATGTGAACGCCCTGGCGGTGCTCGCCACCCATGACCTCGAGTACGCGGAGCCAGACCTTGTGGTTGTCGCGGTACTGGACGAAGGCGTCGGTGGGGGGCTCGTCATGGATGGTCGCCTGCGGCGGGGCGGTAAAGGCATGGCGATGGAGATCGGGCACCTGACCGTCGGTTATCCGGCAGGCACCGCGTCCCATTCCACTGACGATCTCTCGACGCACCGAGCTCATCCATCGCTGCAAGGCTTCGACCCGTGCTGCCCATGCGGATCGCTCGGCCACCTCGACGCGTTCGCCACACCCGCGCGCATCCGAGCAGCCCTCGGCGTGTCGACCCTCACAGAGGCCGCCTGCTCTCCCGCCACGACACCAGCGGGCACTCACTGCCGCGAATACGAAGTCTTCTATGCCGCCGGTGCCATGCTCGGCCGCGGCCTCGCGCACATCGTCAACATCGTCAACCCGAGCCGGCTCATCATCTGGCTGCCGCAGGACCTCGTGGGAGTTCCCGCCAACCTCGCGGGGGCGGCCTACTTGGAAGCTGTAACAGCGGAGATCAAGGGAGCGTATTCCACCGGAGCGGACAACACCGTCCTGACCCTTAAAACCCTCCCTGCCGAGAACACAGCAGAACTGGGCGCGACAGCTGCGGCCAGATGTGTCCTGGACTGCTTCATCGATCACGCTCGTGGGCTCGACGGCTGCCACACGCCGCAACGTCGGATAAGCAGGGAAAGAGCCTCCTGAACCAGGCGACCGCACATCCAGCACCCAGTACCCGATTCTGACTCGTATCCGAGCCGTACCGGAAGCCTTGGATCAGCCGCGTATGTGGAGGACGGCATCGCCTCGCGGGACGAACTCGCCGATCACCGCGCCCCGCGGACCGAGGCCGCCGGCGCCGCCGCGAGCGATCTCGCCGGCCAGCAGCAGCCCGCCGCTGGTCTGGGCGTCGGCCAGCAGCAGCAGCTCGTCCTCGCCGACAGCCGAGGAAAGGTGCGGCCGGACCCAGTCCAGGTTGCGCCGGGTGCCGCCGCTGACGAAACCGTCGGCCAGCGCCTGCCGGGCACCGTCGAGGTAGGGCACCGCCGCCGCGTCGACCACCGCGGTGACGCCGGACGCCCGGGCCATCTTGTAGAGGTGACCGAGCAGGCCGAAGCCGGTCACGTCGGTCGCGGCGGACAGCCCGGCCTCCAGCGCGGCGGCGCAGGCGTCGGAGTTCAACGTGACCATCGAGGCGATCGCGTGGGAGAACACCTCGCCGGTGGACTTGTGCCGGTTGTTCAACACCCCGACCCCGAGCGGCTTGGTCAGCGTGATCGCATCGCCCGCAACGGCGGCGTCGTTGCGCAGCAGCCGATCCGGGTCGGCCAGGCCGGTGACCGCCATGCCGTACTTCGGCTCCGGGTCGTCGATGCTGTGCCCGCCGGCCACCGGGCAGCCGGCCTCGGCGGCGACGTCGAAGCCGCCGCGCAGCACCTCGCGCAGCAGCTCGGCCGGCAGCACGTCACGCGGCCAGCCGACCAGGTTGATCGCCAGCACCGGCCGGCCGCCCATCGCGTAGATGTCGGACAGCGCGTTGGCGGCGGCGATCCGTCCGAAGTCGTAGGCGTCGTCGACCACCGGCGTGAAGAAGTCGGCGGTGCTCAACACCGCGGTGCCACCGTCGATCCGCACCGCCGCGGCATCGTCGCCGCCGTCCAGGCCGACCAGCAGGTCGTCCGAGGTGGGCCGGATCAGGCCGGCCACCAGCTCCTCCAGCTCGCCCGGCGGGATCTTGCAGGCACAGCCGCCGCCGTGGGCGTACTGGGTCAGGCGGTAGGTCGCAATCGTCACCCTGTCGAGGCTAATCACTCGGACTGATCATCGGGCGGCTAGCGTGGCGGGCGGAGGCGTACGCGTTCCTGGTGGGCGCCCCGGTCTTCAAAACCGGTGAGGCCGAGTACCTCGGCTTGGCGGGTTCGATTCCCGTCCGCCTCCGCCATAGCGTGATCCGCCGCAGCTCTGATCAAGCGCAGGCAGAAGGGGGAACCGGTGACCGATCCGCGCCGGCTGGTGCCCCGGACCGACCTGCTGCTGGCCGACCCGCGGCTGGCCGAGCCGACCGGCCGGCTCGGTGCCACCCGGGTCAAGGCGGAAGTGCTGGCCGTCCAGCAGCTGATCCGCGAGGCCGAGCTGGCACCGGAGGAGGCGGTACCAGCCGTACTGGCCCGGCTGCCGGACGCCGCGACGTCGCTGACCCCGGTGCTGAACGCCACCGGGGTGGTGCTGCACACCAACCTCGGCCGGGCCCGGCTGTCCGAAGCGGCCACGGCGGCGGTGCAACGGGCCTCGGGCTACCTCGACGTCGAGTTCGACCTGGCCGGCGGCCGGCGCGACCGGCGCGGTCGCGGGGTGCTGACCGCGCTCGGGCAGGCGGTGCCGGCGGCCGAGGCGGTGCTGGTGGTCAACAACGGCGCGGCCGCCCTGCTGCTGGCCGTCACCGCGCTGGCCGCCGGCCGCGAGGTGGTCGTTAGCCGGGGCGAGCTGGTCGAGATCGGCGACGGCTTCCGGCTGCCCGAGCTGATCTCCTCGGCCGGCGCCCGGATCCGCGAGGTCGGCACCACCAACCGGACCGCCCTCGCCGACTATGTCGCCGCGCTCGGGCCGCGGACCGGCTGTGTGCTGAAGATCCATCCGAGCAACTTCCGGATCGAGGGTTTCACCGCCGGCGCCGGCCTGGCCGAGCTGGCGACCCTGCCGGTGCCGGTGGTCGCCGACATCGGCAGCGGCCTGCTGCGGCCGGATCCGCTGCTGCCCGACGAGCCGGACGTGGCCTCGAGCCTGCAGGCCGGCGCCGGCCTGGTCACCTGCAGCGGGGACAAGCTGCTCGGCGGCCCACAGGCCGGCCTGGTGTTCGGCTCGGCCGAACTGGTCGAGCGACTGCGTAGGCATCCGATGGCCCGGGCGCTGCGGGTCGACAAGCTGACGCTGGCGGCGCTGGAGGCCAGCGTCGCCGGGCCGGCCACCCCGACCGAGCGTTACCTGCACGCCGATCCCGATCAGCTGCGCCGCCGCTGCGAGCGGCTGGCCGCGGCGCTGATGGAAATCTCACCAGTCGAAGTGGTGCCGAGCGCCGGCGCGGTCGGCGGCGGCGGCGCGCCGGGGCTGGAGTTGCCCGGCTGGGCGGTGGCGCTGCCGGAGCGCTTCGCCCGCGCGCTGCGCACCGGAGCGCCCGCCGTGATCGGCCGGTTGGAGCGTGGCCGGTTCCTGCTCGACCTGCGCTGCATCGAGGAGGACGCGCTGATCGCCGCCGTCCGAGCCGCCGCGGTTACACCAGGCCAGGAAGCCGAACCATGCGGGTGATCGCCACCGCCGGCCATGTCGACCACGGCAAGTCCCGGCTGGTCCGGGCGCTGACCGGGATGGAGCCGGACCGGTGGGCCGAGGAACGCCGCCGGGGCATGACCATCGACCTGGGCTATGCCTGGACGACGCTGGCCTCCGGCGAGCAGCTGGCCTTCGTCGACGTCCCGGGCCATCAGCGGTTCGTCACCAACATGCTGGCCGGCGTCGGGCCGGTGCCGGCGGTGCTGCTGGTGATCGCCGCCGACGAGGGCTGGCGTCGCCAGACCTCCGAGCACCTGGACGCCATCGATGCCCTCGGCATCCGGCACGGCCTGATCGCGGTCACCCGCAGCGACTTGGCCAGCCCCGAGCAGACCGCCGCCGTGCTGGCCGACGCGCGGCAGCGGGTGGCCCGGTCGAGTCTGGGCCCAACGCCCGCGCTAGCGGTCTCCGGCGAGACCGGCGCCGGCCTCGACCGGCTGCGGACCGCCCTGCAAGAACTGGTCGACGGGCTGCCGGCACCAGACCCGGACGAGCGGGTCCGGCTGTGGATCGACCGGGCCTTCACCATCCGGGGCAGCGGCACGGTGGTCACCGGCACCCTGGGCGCCGGGCAGCTCGCGGTCGGGGACGAGCTGGAGCTGGCCGGCCGGACGGTGACCGTCCGCGGGCTGCAGCGACTGGCCAGCCAGGCCGACCAGGTGACGGCGGTGGCCCGGGTGGCGGTCAACCTGCGCTCGGTGGAGCGCGACCGGGTCGAGCGCGGCGCCTGCCTGCTGACGCCCGGCGCCTGGTGGTCCAGCGACACCCTGGACGTGGCATTGGACCCGTTGCTGGCCGAGCCGCACAGCCAGCAGGTGCTGCACATCGGCTCGGCCTCGATCCCGGTACGGCTGCGGCTGCTCGGCGACAGCACCGGCCAACACGTGGCGGCCCGGCTCAGCCTGGCCCGCCCGATCCCGGTGCAGGCCGGCGACCGGGCGGTGCTGCGCGACCCGGGCGAGCAGAGCATCACCGCCGGGGTGCGGGTGCTGGACGCCGACCCGCCGGTGCTGACCAGGCGCGGCGCAGCCCGGGACCGGGCCGCCGAGCTGGCCGACGGCACCGCCGCCGGGCTGGCCGGTCAGGTCCGCCGGCGGGCGGCGGTCAGCCGGTCCCGGCTGGC
Source organism: Pseudonocardiales bacterium (assembly GCA_030840415.1). Taxonomy (GTDB): domain Bacteria; phylum Actinomycetota; class Actinomycetes; order Mycobacteriales; family Jatrophihabitantaceae; genus Jatrophihabitans_A. Next base: position 4,645 of record JAVEEO010000550.1, read on the forward strand.
GATGCTCGGTGTTCCGGTCGACGACCCGGCCGGCGTCCTGGTGCGTGGTGACTGGCTGATCGACCCGGGTGCCTGGCAGCGCTGGCAGGATGCCCTGCTGGCCGCGGTCGACCGGCACGCCGCGGCTGATCCGCTGCAGCCGGCGATCAGCGAGGAGGCGGCCCGCCAGGCGCTCAGCTCGCAAGGTCACCGGCTGCCCGACGCGCGGCTGCTGGCCGAGCTGGTCGCCGTATTGGGGCTGCGGGCCGACGGTGGCCGGATCAGCCGTCCGGGCGCCGAGCCCACCGCCGTGGGTAGGACCGAACAGGCGTTGCGACGGGTCGACGAGCGGCTGGCGACCGATCCCTTCGACGCCCCGGAACGCAGCGAGCTGGCCGAGCTCGGGCTCGGGGTCCGGGACCTGGCTGCCGCCGAGCGGACCGGCCGGGTGCTGCGGCTGGCACCGGACCTGGTGGTGGCTCCCGACGCCCCGGACCGGGCCGCGGCGGTCGTCCGGGCACTGCCGCAGCCGT
>JAVEEO010000019.1 GCA_030840415.1 Pseudonocardiales bacterium
TCAGCGAGCTGGGGTCGGCGGGCACGTCGATGGCGTGCTCGCGCAGCAGTTCCAGCGGGATGATCTCCAGCGCCAGCGCGTTGGTCGCGGCCAGCACCACCGGGGCGGCCACCCCGGCACGATAGGACTGCAGCCACCGCATCGCCACCACGCACCAGCGATCACCCGGTCCGAGGCCGGCGAAGTCGTACTCCGGCCGGGGCGTCACCAGGTCGTTGCCGAGCTGGCGCTGGTGTTGCAGGAACTCCGAGGTCAGCACCGCGCACACGGTGTGGCTGCCCACGTCGCGCGGACCGGAGGTGCAGAAGCCGTCCCGGTAGAAGCCGGTGACCGGATCCGAACCGCACTCCTCGAGCTCGGTGCCCAGCACGTTCAGATTCTCGCTCACCCGACAAGTCTGGCATCGGGACGGCGGAGACGGGGTGAGTTGGGCAGCCGGGGATAGCTCAGTTCTTGCCCGGTCCGCCCTCGCCGCCGGCATCGCAACGGCCCACGGCGGCGACCGGGCGCAGCAGCACGACCGCCGTCAGTACCACTGCCGCCCCGGCCAACTGCCCGGCGTTGACCCGGTCGCCGAACACCGCGATGGCCGAGGCGGCGGTGACCACCGGCTCCAGGCAGGACAGGATGGCCGCGGTCGAGGCGCCGACCAGCCGGAGGCCGGCCAGGAAGCAGCCGATCGAGACCACGCTGGAGATCAACGCCAGCGGTACCAGCCAGAGCCAGCCGGACGGCAGCGACGGCGCCCGCAGCGTTGCGGTGCTCAGGCCGAACAACCAGACGCTGACCGCGGCGCTGCTGCACACCAGCGCCGAGAGCAGGTAGACGTCGACGTCCTCGGGCAGCCCGTTGGCCACCGTGATGTAGAGCGCGTACGTCAGCGCCGAGCAGAAGGCCAGCAGCACCCCGGCCGGTGCCACCGGACCGTTCGAGCCGGCGTAGCCCAGCAGCAGCACCAGGCCCGACAGCGAGCACGCCAGGGCCGTTACCTTGCGCCGGCTGGCCCGCTCGCGCCGCAACACCAGTGCCAGCACCAGCACGATCGCCGGGTAGACGTAGAGGATCTGCCCGACCAGCGAGGCGTCGATGCGGGTGAGCGCGCTGAAGTAGCAGGCCGCCTGTACGGCGTAACCGAGGCCGCCGAGCGCCAGGCAGGTCAGTAGTACCCGCGGGGCCGGCAACGCCGGCCGGCGGATCGCCACGATGGCCCAGAACACCAGCGCCGCGATGGCGAACCGGCCGGCCAGCATCGAGCTGACGCTGAACCCGGCGGCGAAGCACTCCTTGCCGAACAGGGCCGCCAGGCCGAACGCGGTCGCCGACAGCAGGCAGAGCCCGACTCCGAGCATCGACCCCGGCCGGTCGGCAGGCACGCCAGCGGCCGGTCCGATGACGAGCAGGTCGGTGGCTGGCCGCTCGACAGCGGTAGGTAGCCGCTCGACAGCGGCCTGGTCGGTGGCGGTCGGAGTCACCAGGCAAACCTAGGAGCTGGACATTGATCGAGGTAGCCTTGGTTTCCTTGATCAACCAAAGGAATTTCCTTGATATCTCTGCACCAGCTGCGCTGCTTCCTGGCCACCGTGGAGCACGGCTCGTTCACCGCCGCGGCGGCCGAGCTGGGCCTGGCGCAGCCCTCGATCTCCGAGCAGGTCCGGCTGCTGGAGCAGGGACTGAACGCGTCGCTGTTCGACCGGGTCGGCCGCGGCCTGGTGCCGACCGAGGCCGCCCGGGCGCTACGCCCGCATGCCGAACGGGCGCTGACCGCGGTCACCGAGGCCGGCCGGGCGGTCGCCGCGGTCCGCGAGGTGCTGGAAGGCACCATCCGCTTCGGGGTGTTCGGCACCGCCCGGCTCTACCTGGGCAGCGAGCTGGTGGAGGACGTCCTGCGCGAGCATCCCGGCGTGCGGCTGGAACTGATCGGGCAGAACTCGACAGAGGTGCTGAGCGACCTGCAGCACGGCCGGCTGGAGGCGGCGGTGATCTCGTTGCCGATCGCCGACGAGGGCCTGCAGGTGCAGCCGCTGATCCGCGACGAGGTGGTCTACGTCAGCGCCGACCCGACGCGGGTGCGCAAGCCGGTCACCGCCGCCGAACTGGCGGCGGCTCCACTGGTGCTGTCGGAGGCGAGCTGGGGCAACGAGGACTCCACCCGGCGGCAGCTGGCCCGGGCGGTCCAGTCGGTGGGCGGGACGCTCCGGCCGCGGATCGAGGTGGAGGACATCGAGACCGCGCTGGAGGTGGCCGCCCTCGGCCTGGCCGACACCGTCACCGCCCGGGGGCTGCTGCACCGGTTGGGCGACCGGCTCTCGCCCCGGCTGCGATGGACGCCGCTGCGGCCCCGGATCTTCGACGAGTTCGCCATCGTGCACCGCCACGGTGCCACCCTGTCGCCGGCCAGCCAGGCGATCGTGGCCCTGGCGGCCGCCCGGATGCGAGCGGTGGGAGCCGCCGCGGCCGGCCGGTGATCAGCGGACGCCGGCGCTGACAGCCCGCCCGGGGTGGCCAGTGGAATCCACCGCGGTCACCGGTCGTCGCGGCGCAGCGGGTGGTCCTCGGGAACCTGTACCAGCACGATCCGGACGCCGTCCGGGTCCGCGATCCAGGTCTCGATCAGCCCCCACGCCTCCAGCCGCGGCGCACGCAGCACCGCAACTCCGAGGGCTGCCAGCCGATCGTGCTCGGCACCGACGTCGCGTACCTGCAGCCAGAGTTCGAGGCCGGTCGGCGACGGACCGTCCGAACTCCCGCCCGACACTTCGAGCAGCCCGTTGCCGAGGAAGTACACCTCGCCGCCGGGGAACTGCCGGAACACCGCCAGGCCGAGCACGTCGCGGTAGAAGCCCTGGCTGGCTGCCAGGTCGCGCGGATGCAGCAGCAGCCGGCTGCTCAGAACGTCCATGGCTGCCATGATGCGCCCTGCGGCCGCGCGGGCCGGGTCGATAGATTGCCGTTATGACCGCAGCCGAGCCGACCATCCTGGCGACCTCGGGCGGCATGGTCGCCTCCCGCCGGCTCCGCTGGGAGTTCAGCGCGCTCACCGACTACGCCGTGGAGCTGGCCGGGGTCTCCGGCCGCGCGCCCCGGGTGTGCTTCCTGGCCACCGCGATGGGGGACAACTCCGAACAGATCCGCGGCTTCTACGACGCCGCCCTGCAGCGCGGCTACACCCCGAGCCACCTGGCGCTGTTCCCGATGCCGAACGTCGCCGACCCCCGTGAGCTGCTGCTTGGCCAGGACGTGGTCTGGGTGCTGGGCGGCAGCGTGGCCGGCCTGCTGGCGCTCTGGCGGCTGCACCGGCTCGAGACCGCGATGCGCGAGGCCTGGCAGGCCGGGGTGGTGCTGACCGGCGTGTCCGCCGGCTCGATCTGCTGGCACAGCGGCGGCCCCACCGACTCGTTCGGGCCCGTGTTGCAACCGGTGACCGACGGCCTGGGGCTGGTGCCGTTCTCCAATGGCGTGCACTACGACTCCGAACCGCAACGCCGGCCGGCATTCCAGGCGATGATCGGTGACGGCACGCTGGCGGCGGGCTACGCCACCGAGGACGGCACCGGCCTGCTCTACCGGGGGCAGCGGTTCGTCGAGGCGGTGACCGAGCAGCCGGGCAAGCATGCCTTCTACGTCAGCCGCGGCCCGGACGGCACGGTCACCGAGGAACCTCTGGACACCCGGCTGTTGACAGCCCCATGAGCGGTCCCGCGCCGTCGCTGGCCGAACTGCTGGACGGTGGCGCCCTGACCGGTGCCGATCCCGACTCGATCTACGACGCGTTCACCGCCTGGGCGGCCGGCACCGGCCTGCAGCTGTACCCGGCTCAGGCCGAGGCGCTGATCGAGCTGCTGTCGGGATCGAACGTGATCCTGTCCACCCCCACCGGGTCGGGCAAGTCGCTGGTCGCCACCGGCGCGCTGTTCGCCGCCCTCACCCTCGCCGACTCGGCAGCCGCGGTGCCGGCCGGCGAAGCACCAGCGGTCCGGCGGTGCTTCTACACCGCCCCGATCAAGGCGCTGGTGAGCGAGAAGTTCTTCGCGCTCTGCGAGGTGTTCGGCTCGGCACGGGTCGGCATGATGACCGGCGATGCCAGCGTCAACGGCGAGGCCGAGATCATCTGCTGCACCGCCGAGGTGCTGGCCAACCTGGCCCTGCGGGCCGGCAGCGCCGCCGACATCGGCCTGGTGGTGATGGACGAGTTCCACTACTACGGCGATTCCGATCGGGGCTGGGCCTGGCAGGTGCCGCTGCTCGAGCTGACCGGTGCCCAGTTCCTGCTGATGTCGGCCACCCTGGGTCCGGTCGACTTCTTCCGCTCCGACCTGAGCCGCCGCACCGGGCGGCCGACGGCGGTGGTGAGCTCGGCCGAGCGGCCGGTGCCGCTGTTCCACTACTACGCCACCACGCCGCTGCACGAGACGGTCACCGAGCTGCTCAACACCCGGCAGTCACCGATCTACATCGTGCACTTCACCCAGGCCGCCGCTCTGGAACAGGCCCAGGCACTGACCAGCATCAACGTCAGCAGCCGGGCCGAGAAGGACCTGATCGCCGCCGCCATCGGGGACTTCCGGTTCAGCTCCGGCTTCGGCAAGACGCTGTCGCGGCTGGTCCGGCACGGCATCGGGGTGCATCACGCCGGCATGCTGCCCAAGTACCGGCGACTGGTCGAGCAGTTGGCCCAGGCCGGACTGCTCAAGGTCATCTGTGGCACCGACACCCTCGGGGTGGGCATCAACGTCCCGATCCGGACGGTGGTGCTCGCCTCGCTGAGCAAGTACGACGGCCGGCGCACCCGACAGTTGCAGGCCCGCGAGTTCCACCAGATCGCCGGCCGGGCCGGGCGGGCCGGCTTCGACACCCTGGGCAGCGTCGTCGTGCAGGCACCGGAGCATGTCATCGACAACGAACGCACCCTGACGAAGATCGGCGACGACCCGAAGCGGCG
>JAVEEO010000080.1 GCA_030840415.1 Pseudonocardiales bacterium
CGCCGAGGCCGCCGCGGGCCTGGGCGCCAAGGCGCTGATCGTCCACGGCGGCCATGTCAGCAAGGGCGACGACCTCTCGGTCGGGGTCGACAACTGGATCAAGACCTTCGAGCGCATGACCAATCCGCTGCCGATCCTGATCGAGAACACCGCCGGCGGCACCGCCGCGATCGCCCGGCACCTGGACCGGATCGCCCGGTTGTGGGACGCCATCGGCGAGTACGGCCCCGGCTTCTGCCTCGACACCTGCCACGCGCACGCCGGGGGCGAGGACCTGACCGGCATCGTCGACCGGGTCACGGCGATCACCGGCCGGATCGACCTGATCCACGCCAACGACAGCCGCGACACCTTCGACTCCGGGGCCGACCGGCACACCAACATCGGTACCGGGTTCATCGAGCCGGAGGCGATCGCAGCCATCGTGCGGGCCGCCGGCTGCGACGTGCTGGTCGAGACGCCGGCGGCCGGGCAGGCCGAGGACATCAGCTACCTGCGCAGCAAGGCCAGCTGACCCCGGCCGATCACCGGCCAGCCGGGGTCCAGGAACCGGCCGGCCGGCTCAGCCGCCGGTCACCTCGGCGTGCGCGGCGCTCACCGCGTCGCCGACCGGCACGTCCCGCCGCTCGCCTGATTTGCGGTCGCGCAGTTCCACCACGCCGTCGTCCAGGCCCCGGCCGACCACCAGGATGGTGGGCACCCCGAGCAGCTCGGCGTCCTTGAACTTCACCCCGGGCGAGGCCTTGCGGTCATCGAGCAGCACCCGCACCCCGAGCGACACCAGCTCGGCGGCGATCCGTTCGGCCTCGGCCACCGCCGCCACGTCCTTGCCGGTCGGCACCACCTGCACGTCGGCCGGCGCCACCGCCCGCGGCCAGACCAGGCCGGCCTCGTCGTAGGTCTGCTCGGCCAGCGCGGCCACCGCCCGGGTGATGCCCACCCCGTAGGAGCCCATCGTGATCGTCACCGGCTTGCCGTCCGGCCCGAGCGCGGTCAGCCCGAACGCCTCGGCGAACTTGCGGCCCAGCTGGAAGACGTGGCCCAGCTCGATACCGCGGGCGATCTGCAGCGGCGAGCCACACCGGGCGCACCGGTCACCGTCGCGGATCTCGACCGCGCCGATCTCACCGTCCGGGTCGAAGTCCCGGCCGCGCACCACGAAGGCCGCATGCTTGCCCGGCTCGTTCGCGCCGGTCACCCAGGCGCTGCCCTCGACCACCAGCGGGTCGACCAGGTAGCGCACCTTCAGCTCGGCCAGCAACTGCGGGCCGATGTAGCCCTTGACCAGGCCCGGCTCGGCGGCCAGGTCCTTCTCGTCGGCCTGGACGACCTCGACCGGCTCCAGCTGTCCGGCCAGCCGCTTGAGGTCCACCTCGCGGTCGCCGGGCACCCCGACCACCAGCAGCTCCCACTTGTCGGCGCCGGGCTGGCGGGTCTTGAGCACCACGTTCTTCAGGGTGTCGGCTGCGGCGAACTGCCGGCCGTCCTGCCCGTACGCGGCCCAGTCGAGGCCGTTCAGGCAATCCACCAGGGTGGCGATGGTCGGGGTGTCCGGGGTGTCGAGCACCACGCTGGCCGGCTGGCTGGAACCGGCAGAGTCCTCCGCCGCGGGCGGGCCGACGATCTCGACCGCCTCGGTGTTGGCGGCGTAGTCGCAGTTGGTGCACTGCACGAAGGTGTCCTCGCCGGACGGCGTCGGAGCCAGGAACTCCTCGGACGCCGAGCCGCCCATCGCGCCGGACACCGCGAACACGATCCGGTAGTCGAAGCCCAGCCGGCTGAAGATCCGCTCGTAGGCGTCCCGGTGTGCCTGGTAGGACTGCTGCAGGCCCTCATCGGTCAGGTCGAAGGAGTAGGAATCCTTCATGATGAACTCGCGGCCGCGCAGCACGCCGGCCCGGGGCCGCGCCTCGTCGCGGTACTTGGTCTGGATCTGGTACAGCGACAGCGGGTAGTCCTTGTAGGAGGAGTACTCGCCCTTGACCAGCAGCGTGAACAGCTCCTCGTGGGTCGGACCGAGCAGGTAGTCATTGCCCTTGCGGTCGGCGAGCCGGAACAGCGAGTCGCCGTAGTCGGCCCACCGGCCGCTGGCCTGGAAGATCTCGCGCGGGATCAGCGCCGGGAAGTGCACCTCCTGCGATCCGATCGAGGCCATCTCCTCGCGGACCACCTTCTCGATGTTGGCCAGCACCGCGATGCCCAGCGGCAGCCAGGAGTAGATGCCCGGCGCCACCCGGCGGATGTAGCCGCCGCGGACCAGCAACCGGTGGCTCGGTACCTCGGCGTCGGCCGGATCGTCGCGCAGGGTGCGCAGGAACAGCGTGGACATCCGCAGCAGCACGAGAGACTCCCAGCATCGTCACCGGCGGGCGCCCGCCCACCGGCCTCGGGTCGGCGGCCAGAAACCGGCCGGCCAGCGCGGCCCGGCGGCTACCGCCGACCGGCCAAGGTTACCTAAGCCGGGGCGCCGGCTCGCGGGATTAATCGGCGGCCGGTTGCCGCCGGGTGGTGGCCGGCAGCGGGCGGTCGGGAGCGGCGGCGAACGGGCCGGCCCCGGGATCGGGCTGGCCGGCGGTGCGCACCGGGTCCCGTTCCGGGTGCCGGATCTCGCGCACGATCAGCGCCACCAGCACCAGCAGGGCGGCATCGCGGATCAGCAGCACCCAGGTCAGCGCCTCGTAGGTCAGCGCCTTGTTCGGGTCGCTGCCGCCCAGCAGCCAGAGCAGGGTGGCGATCCAGACCGCGATCTCACTGGCCTGCCAGAGCAGCGCGGTGCGCCAGCGCGGCCGGGCCAGTGCCAGCAGCGGGACCAGCCAGATCGAGTACTGCGGGCTCCACACCTTGGTGGTCAGCAGGAAGGCGGTCACCGTCAGGAAGGCCAGCTGCGCCAGCCGGGGACGGACCGGGGTGGTCAGGGCCAGCCAGCCGACCGCGGCGAGCGCGGCCAGCAGGCACAGCGCCACCGCAATGCCCGGCGGGGTCCAGCCGCTGTCGGCGGCCGAGCCGAAGGTGTGCGGGTAGTAGTGCTTGAGCATCGCCCAGAACGTGCTGGCCTCGGCCGGCCGGTCGGCGGAGAAGGTGTAGAACTCCTTCCAGCCGGCCGTCCAGGCCAGCGCCACCGGCAGGTTCACCGCCAGCCAGCAGCCGGCCGCCGCGATCGCGGCCCAGCACACCGGGCGCCAGGTCCTGCTCCGGTAGGCCAGCAGTGCCAGCGGGACGAACAGCAGCGCCGGGTACAGCTTGGCGGCGGTCCCCAGCCCGATCAGCACCCCGGCCGCGACCGGGCGGTTGCGGGCCCACGCCCACAGCGCGCCGGAGGCGAACGCCATCGCCAGCAGGTCCCAGTTGGAGAAGGCGTGGAAGACCAGCAGCGGGCTGAGCGCGAAGATCGCCGCGTCCCATTGCCGACGCCGGCCGGCCGCCGCGGCGGTGGCCGCCACCGTCAGCAGCCCGCAGACCGACAGCAACAGGCAGGTCAGGACGCCGAACACCACGCCCTGGTCCTGGCCGGGCACCAGGCCGTCCTCGGCCAGGGCGTGCCAGCCCCGGGTCAGCTCGGCGGTGACCCACATGAAGCCGCCGGTCAGCACCGGGTACTCCACCGCGTGGTCGCGGTAGGGGACCGCGCCGGAGGCCAGCCCCTCGGCGCCCCAGAGCGGGATGACGTCGGAGTAGCAGGCGTGGGTGTACTGCTTGGAGGCCACCCACTGGCCGTCGGCGCACGGCAGCTTCTCGCCGTAGCCCAGCAGCAGCGTGAACGCGCCGAGGGCCAGCAGCACCCGCAGCGGGGTCCACCAGCCGGCATCGCGGCGGGCGTAGCGCCCCAGCGGGCCGCCCACAACGGCGCTGGCCCGGGCCGCGGTCCGGTCCTGCCAGGTCGGCGGCCGCACCTCACCGTCGGCGCTGTCGGCATCGGCCGCCCGGCCGGCGGCGATCCCGACCCCGGCGGCGGGCACGCTGGGCTCGGTCACGCCGACGATCCTCGCACGTCAGTACTTATCGGGTAGGTCAGCGACGGCTGGGCGGGGCCGAGGCCGGTGCGGCGGGGGCCTTGGTACTGGTGCTGGTGCTGGTGGCCGGCGAGCCCGACCCGGACGGCGAGGCCGGCGGGCAGATCGGCAGCCCGCAGTTGGTGCTCGGGGTGGCCGACGGAACGGCCGAGCTGCTGGGCGGCGCGGCCGACGTGCTGGGCGGCGCGGCCGACGTGCTCGACGGGGCGGCCGAGGTGCTGGGCGGCGTGCTCGACACGGTCGGCGTCGGGGTGGCGCTGGAGTTGCTGGGCGACGCCGAGGGCTGCGGTTGGCCGATCTGCTGGGTGGTCGGCAGCGGTTGCACCGGCTTGCCGCTGAGGTAGCCGTCCATGAACCGCTTCCAGGCGTTGCCGGCCAGGTCGCGGCCGTACTCGGGCCGGCCGTCGGCGTTGTAGATCGGCTCGACCTTGTCCGAGCCGACCCAGGACGCGGCACTGACCTGCGGGGTGAACCCGACCGTCCAGCCGTCGCTGGCGTCCGGGGTGTCCTGGATGCCGACGGTGCCGGTCTTGGCCGCCACCGGCCGGCCGTCGGCCAGCGGGATGTCCGAGCCGGCCGCGACGTCCTCCATCGCCAGGGTGGTGTCGTTGGCGACCCGCTTGTCCAGCACCCGCTTGGCCTTGTCCTTGTGCTGGAACACCACGTGGCCCGAGGAGTCGGTGACCTTCTGCACGAAGTAGGCCGGCCGGGCCAGGCCGCCGTTGGCCAGCGTCGCGTAGCCGACCGCCTGGTCGAGGATGCGCACCGGGTAGTTGCCGATGCCGACGTAGTCGTCGGCGTTGCCGTTGCGCATCAGGGTCGGCGCCCCGGGGTTGGGACCGGAGTCGGTCTCGGTGGCCGGGATGCCCATCGACCGGGCGGTCTTGACGACGTTGTCCGGGCCGACCAGCGAGGTGAGCTTGCCGAACACCGTGTTCAGCGACAGCGTGGTCGCCTTGCGAAGCGTGTAGCTGCCGTAATCCGGGTCGGTCGGGTCGTTGGCGAACGGCAGGTTGTCGATGGTCTGCGGGGACGAGCCGTCGAACACCGACTGGATGGTGTAGGCCGGCTTGACGCCCTTGAGGTTCTGGGTCAGCGCGGTGGCAGTCACGTACGGCTTGAAGCTCGAGCCGGGCGGGCGCCAGGACTGGGCGTAGTCCAGCCCGGCGCCGTTGGGGCCCCCGTAGTAGGCGATCACCGCGCCGCTGTTCGGGTCGACCGCCACCAGCGCCGGGCGCAGGTTCTTCTGCTTCTCGGTCAGGTCGGAGTAGGTCTGCTTGATCGCGTCCTGGGCGGCCACCTGGGCGGTCCGGTCGATGGTGGTCTGGATCCGCAGGCCCTTGGTGTTGATGGTCGCCGGGTCCACCCCGTCGGCCCGCAGCTCGGACTTCACCTGCCGCCAGACCAGGCCGAGCGGGCCGTCCAGCACCGAGCTGGTGTTGCGGGTCTTGATGGTGGTCGGGAATTTCAGCGCCGCTGCCTGGGACTGGCCCAGCTTGTTGGTGCTGACCATGCCGTCGATCACGTACTGCCAGCGGGCCTTGGCCGCCGCCGGGGTGACCGCCGGGTCGTAGTACTCCGGCGACTTGATCACCGCGGCCAGCAGCGCGCCCTGGCTGACGCTGGCCTTGTCGACCGAGACGCCGAAGTACGCCTTGGAGGCGGCTTCGATGCCGTAGGCGCCCCGGCCGAAGTAGATGGTGTTGAGGTAGCTCTCCAGGATCTGGTCCTTGGAGTACTGCCGGCTCAGCTTGAGCGAGATCGCCA
>JAVEEO010000035.1 GCA_030840415.1 Pseudonocardiales bacterium
CACCGGATCGGTCTCGACCACATTGGGCGGGGTGCCCCGGGTGTGCCGGGGCCCGGCGATGGCCTGCACCGCGGTGGCCGGCGGCACCCGCACCTCGACCGAGCGGCCCGGATACTTCGCCGCCAGCATGCCGGCCAGCCCGCGCACGCCGGCCGCCAGCGCCGAGCGGTCGAACGGGATCGGGTCGCGGTCCGGCAGGGACCGGCTCAGGTCGTCCGAGTGCGCCAGCACCTCGAAGATCCGGGTGGTCAGGTAGTCGGCACCGCTGATCGGCCCGCGCGGCGCCCGGACCACCTTCGCAACCGGCTGCCCCAGGCACCCCCGCACCTCGCTGAGCAGCAGGTCCAACTGGGTGAGCAGGTCGTCCGGAGTGCGGTCGGCGGCCAGCTCAGCCGTCACGGCATCGATCTCGGAAGCGTCCACCCGATACCGGGCCACGTAGTCGTGCAGCGCCAGCGGCGGCTCGTCGGTCGGCGACCCGAGCGCACCGAGCAGGCCGCGGAAGATCATCAGCACGTGCCCGGTCAGCAACCGGACGTCCCAGCCGGGCAGCACGCTGGGGCGGGAGAACTCCTCGAACGGCACGTCCGCCAGCCAGCCACGCATCAGCGCGGCCTGGGCCAGCAGCGGCTGGGCGGGATCGCGCGCCATCGCTCAGCCGAACAGCGCCGGCAGCGTCGAGGTCCAGGCCACCCGCAGCTCGGCCATCGGGATCCGGAACCGGTCCTGCACCTCGATGGCCGCCTCGAGGATGTCGAGCACGCCGATCCGCTGCGCGGGCAGGCCGCGGGCGGTGCACATGTCGGTGAACCGGACCTCCTCGGTGCGGGGCACCGCCACGATCGCCCGGCCGGCCGACTCGGAGAACAGGAACACGAACGGATCCATCCCCTCCGGCACGATCAGCCGGACACCGGCCAGGCCACGCAGGCAGGCCTCGGCCAGCGCCACGAACAGCCCGCCGTCGGACAGGTCGTGGGCGGCGTCGATCAGGCCGTCCCGGGAGGCGTTGATCAGCACGTCGGCCAGCAGCCGCTCCCGGTCCAGGTCGACCGCCGGCGGCCGGCCGCCGAGGAAGCCGTGCGCGACATGGGCCCACTCCGAGCCGCCGAACTCGTCCCGGGTGTCGCCCAGCAGATACAGCTGGGCGCCGTCGTTGCGCAGCGCCATCGGGGTCCGGCGGGTCACGTCGTCGATGACGCCGAGCACCCCGATCACCGGCGTGGGCAGGATCGCGGTGCTGCCGGTCTGGTTATAGAAGCTGACATTGCCGCCGGTCACCGGGATGCCGAGCTGCTGGCAGCCGTCGGCCAGCCCGCGAACCGCCTCGGCGAACTGCCACATTACCGCCGGGTCCTCCGGCGAGCCGAAGTTCAGGCAGTTGGTGACCGCCAGCGGCCGGGCACCGGTGACGGCCACGTTGCGGTAGGCCTCGGCCAGCGCCAACTGCGCGCCGACGTATGGATCGAGCCGGCAGTACCGGCCGTTGCCGTCCACCGAGATGGCGATGCCGACGTTGCTGTCCACGCCGTCCGGGCCGGGCAGCCGCACCATGCCGGCGTCCTCGGGCTGGGCCAGCACCGTGTTGCCCTGCACATAGCGGTCGTACTGGTCGGTGACCCAGGACTTGTCCGCCAGGTTCGGCGAGCTGATCAGCTTCAGCGCGGTGGCCCGCAACTGCTCACCGGTCCGTGGCCGCGGCAGGCCGTTGCCGTGCTCGCCGTTGAGCGCGTCCTGGTCGTACGGGCGCCGCAGCGGCCGGCGGTAGACCGGGCCCTCGTGCGCCAGGGTGCGCGGTGGCACGTCGACGATGGTCTCGCCGTGCCAGCGCATCACCAGCCGGTCGCCATCGGTCACGGTGCCGAGCACCGTCGCGGTCACGTCCCACTTGGCGCAGACCTTCAGGAACGCCTCGAGCTTGTCGGGCGTCACCACCGCCATCATCCGTTCCTGGGACTCGCTCATCAGGATCTCTTCGGGCGCCAGGGTCTCATCGCGCAGCGGCACCAGGTCCAGGTCGATGTGCATGCCGCCGGTGCCGGCCGCGGCCAGTTCGGTGGTCGCGCAGGACAGCCCCGCCGCGCCCAGGTCCTGGATGCCGCTGACCAGGTCGGCGGCGAAGATCTCCAGGCAGCACTCGATCAGCACCTTCTCGGCGAACGGGTCACCTACCTGCACCGCGGGCCGCTTGCGTTCTCCCTCGGCCTCGAAACTCGCCGAAGCCAGCACCGAGGCACCGCCGATGCCGTCCCCGCCGGTCCGGGCGCCGAACAGCACCACCAGGCTGCCGGGCCCCTCGGCCTTGGCCAGCTTGATGCCGTCGGCCGGCAACACCCCGACGCACAGCGCGTTGACCAGCGGGTTGGCCAGGTAGCTCGGGTCGAACACCAGCTCGCCGCCGATGTTGGGCAGCCCCAGGCAGTTGCCGTAGCCGCCGACGCCCGACACCACGCCGGGCAGCACCCGGGCGGTGTCGGCGGCCTCGGCGGCGCCGAAGCGCAGCGAGTCCAGCACCGCGATCGGCCGCGCGCCCATGGTGAGGATGTCGCGGACGATGCCGCCCACCCCGGTGGCCGCGCCCTGGTACGGCTCGACGTAGGACGGGTGGTTGTGCGACTCGATCTTGAACGTCACCGCCTGGCCGTTGCCGACGTCGACCACGCCGGCGTTCTCGCCCATCCCGACCAGCAGGATGTCCTTTTCACCGGAGACCTTCGCGGGCTTCTTTTCAGCGAACTGCTTGAGATGCACCTTGGACGACTTGTAGGAGCAGTGCTCGGACCACATCACCGAGTACATGGCCAGCTCCGAGCTGGTCGGGCGGCGTCCGAGGATCTCCGAGATCCGGGCGTACTCGTCGCGTGCCAGGCCGAGCAGGGCGTACGGCTGGGACTGCTGCGGAGACCCCTCGGCGACCTGCACGGTGTCCAGCGGCGGGCGCCGGCGGATGGCGGTCACGCGCCCACCATGCTGGTCAGGAAAGAGCTGGTCAGGACGGAGCTGAAGAAGCCCAGGCCGTCGGTGCTCGGGCCGGTGAGCGGTTCGATGGCGTGCTCCGGGTGCGGCATCAGGCCGACCACGTTGCCGGCCTCGTTGCAGATGCTGGCGATGTCGCGGTACGAGCCGTTCGGGTTGGCGCCGAGGTAGCGGGCCACCACCCGGCCCTCGGCCTCCAGTGCGTCCAGCGTCGACCGGTCGGCGACATAGCTGCCCTCGGCGTTCTTGATCGGGATCACCAGCTCCTGGCCGTCGTCGTAGCCGGCCGTCCAGGCGGTGGCCGAGCGCTCGATCCGGATCCGCTGGTCGCGGCAGACGAAGCGGCGCTCGGCGTTGCGGATCAGCGCTCCGGGCAGCAGGTGCGCCTCGCACAGCACCTGGAAGCCGTTGCAGATGCCGAGCACCGGCAGGCCGTTGCGGGCGCCGTCGATCACCGACTCCATCGCCGGGGAGAACCGGGCGATCGCCCCGCAGCGCAGGTAGTCGCCGTAGGAGAAGCCGCCGGGCAGCACCACCGCGTCGACGTCGGACAGCCACTTGTCGCCGTGCCACAACGGCACCGGCTCGGCACCGGCCAGCCGGATCGCACGCAGCGCGTCACGATCGTCAAGACTTCCGGGAAAGGTCACCACTCCGACGCGGACGCTCACGCCCCACAGGCTACCGGCTGC
>JAVEEO010000048.1 GCA_030840415.1 Pseudonocardiales bacterium
CCCGCGCACAACGAGGTCATCTCGGCGCCGGACTCCAATGACACCCGGATGCAGCAGGTGATGTACGCCAACGGCAAGATCTGGGGCGCGCTCGACACCGCCCTGAACCCCGGCGGAACGGCACAGCGAGCCGGTATCGCCTGGTTCATCGTCAAGCCGGACACCTCCAGCGGGTCGCTGGCGGCCAAGATGGCGCTGCAGGGCTACCTGGGCGCGGCCGGGTCGGACCTGAGCTATCCCACCATCGGGGTCACGGCCAGCGGCCGGGGTGTCATGGGCTTCACCTACAGCGGTGACACCGCCTTCCCGAGTGCCGCCTACGCACCGATCGACGCCCTGGTCGGCACCGGCCCGTGGGCCGTCGTGCCGGGCGGCGCCGGCCAGGCGGCCGATGACGGCTTCACCAGCTACAAGGCCCAAGTGGGCGGCAACCCGCCACGCACCCGGTGGGGCGACTACGGAGCGGCGGCCGTCGACGGCAACCACGTGTGGATCGCGAGCGAGTACATCGCGCACTCCTGCGACTACACCACCTGGGGCGGCCCGTTCTTCGCCGGTGGCAGCGGGGACAACCTGCTCGGTACCTGCGCCGGGGCCTCCCACGGTCCGGGCACCCGGACCGCGCTGGGCAACTGGTCGACCAGGATCAGCGAGCTGACCCCGTAAGGCAACCAGCGGTGCCGGTGGTCGCCTGGTGGCCACCGGCACCGTGTGGTGTTCGCACGTTGCCGTCGGGTCAACCCGCCAGCACTCGGCTGGTCAGCGTGACGCCGGGCCGGATGGCCCCGGCTGCCAGCGGGGTGCTTCGATGATCCTGGCGCAGACCCCGCACCCCGCGCAGAGGAGCTCTCACGATGACCGAGTACGCCACGCTGCCGGACGACCTGCCGGCTCCGCAAGACGACGGCGCCGCCGATCACCTGCCCGGCCTGCCGATGCCCGACCTCACGCTCGGCACCAGCGACGGCCGGACCGTCGGCCTCGGCGCGCTGGGCCCGGGCCGGACGATCGTCTACCTCTACCCGCGCACCGGCCGACCAGGTGTGGAACTACCCCGGGGTTGGAACGACATTCCGGGAGCTCGCGGCTGCACTCCGGAGTCCTGTGGCTTCCGCGACCACTTCGCCGACCTGCAAGCCGCGGGAGTTCATGCGGTGTGGGGCATGTCCAGCCAGGACCCGGACTACCAGGCCGAAGCGGTCGAACGGCTGCACCTGCCGTTCAGCATGCTGTCCGACCCGCGGCTCACCCTGGCCGACGCCCTGGGCCTGCCGACCTTCGCCGCGGCCGGCCACGACCGGCTGTACGCCCGGCTCACCCTGGTGATCCACGACGGCGTGATCGAGCACGTGTTCTACCCGATCTTCCCGCCGGACACGCACGCCCAGCAGGTGCTGGACTGGCTGCGCGCCAACCCCGTCACCGAATAGCGAATTGCCAAAAGTCACAGCTTCAGCAGGCGCTCCCGCATGCCGTCCTCGCCGACGTCGGCGACCTTCTTCATCAGCACCGGCACCAGCAGTTCGCCGAGCTTGGCCGCGCCGAGCAGGTGCAGGTCGATGGTGTAGGTGACGGTGGTTGCGCCGGCACCGTTCTCGGCGAAGGTCATCTCGTCCCGGGTCCGGACGGTGTCGTTGCCGCCTCCAACACGATCCGCCGTCCGGGTTGGTGCTCGGTCACCTCATAGACCAGCGTCGACTCGTGCCCGGCCAGCCGCTGCACGTTCTCGAACCGGGCGCCGACACCCAGCGGTCCGTCGTCGAGCCGGCGGCAGGACACCGTATGCGGATCCCAGTCGGCGGTGCTGGTGAAGTCGCAGAGGTAGGCGGCGACCTTGTCGACCGGCTGGTCGACGGTCACGCTGCGGCTGGCAGTGGGCATCGGCGCCACCTCCGAAGTTGCTGGCCCGGCGTCGGCGGGGCACCTGATCAGTGAGTCCCCGACGCTAACCCGAGCCTGCGACAGCAGCCAACGCAGCCGTGCACAAGATCGGCCAGGACATGCCGGGACCACAAGCCTCGCAGGAGCGGGCCCTGCCTGCCGATGGGGAACGGGAGAAGTCCACCCCACCCGCAGTGAGGAACGATGGCCGACGACACCAGGCGGCAGACCAAGCGGATGCGCCTTCGCTACGCCGGCGTGTGCCGTTCGTGCCGTACGCCGGTCGCGGCGGGGGAGTGGGCCGAATACGACCGGGCCAGCCGGACCATCCGCTGCCCGGCCTGCACGGCCGGCCCCGACCCCGGGCCGCCTGCCGAAACCGCGGTGCCCGGACCGGCCCGAGCGGAGCCGTCGAGGCACTCGACCGCCGAGCCGCCGATCGACCCGCCGGCCGAACTGGGTGATCCGCCTGCTGAGCTGGGTGAGCCTCCGGTCGAATCAGGCGTCGCGGGTGCCTCCGCGCGCCGGGAGCACGAGCGCCGGGCGGCCCGCCGGCAACAGCGCGTTCGCGACAAGCGCCCCCGGCTCGGCGGTCTGATCCTCGCGGTCACCGACGAGCCGTCCAGCACCCAGGTCTGGGCCACCGGCGCGGTCGGTGAGG
>JAVEEO010000049.1 GCA_030840415.1 Pseudonocardiales bacterium
GACCGGATCAGGGCTGCGCAGCACCACCGGGCCGATCCACCACGAGCACGCGGTCCCTTCCTAGCGGTGGCCGTCCCCTCCTGGACAGCCCTCGATTAGTGAGCGTGGTCAGGCTAGTTTCGAACTACGCACATGGCCCTGGGGTGGAGGTCCCATGACGAAAATCAACATGACCGTCGACGGAGTCGCGTATGCCGACGACGTCGAGCCGCGCACGTTGCTCGTGCACTACCTGCGCGAGCAGCTGGGCAAGGTCGGCACCGTGGTGGGCTGCGACACCAGCAACTGCGGCGCCTGCACCGTGCTGCTGGACGGGTTGAGCGTCAAGAGCTGCTCGGTGCTCGCGGTGCAGGCCGACGGCGCCAGCGTGAGGACCGTCGAGGGCCTGAGCGCGCCGGACGGCACCCTGCACCCGGTGCAGCAGGCCTTTCATGACAAGCACGCGCTGCAGTGTGGCTTCTGCACGCCCGGCATGATGCTC
The DNA here is from genome assembly GCA_030840415.1 of Pseudonocardiales bacterium. Lineage (GTDB taxonomy): Bacteria > Actinomycetota > Actinomycetes > Mycobacteriales > Jatrophihabitantaceae > Jatrophihabitans_A. The sequence continues at coordinate 482 of JAVEEO010000049.1, forward strand.
GCGGCCTGCGACCTGCTGCGCGACAACCCGGACCCGTCCGAGGACGAGGTGCGCGAGGGCATCGAGGGCAACCTCTGCCGGTGCACCGGGTACCAGAACATCGTGGCGGCCGTGCAGGCCGCCGGGAAGGCGATGCGGGCCGGGACGGCTGAGTCCGCCGCCCCGGCAGTGGAGGCCTCGGCATGACCGCCATCGACGAACGTCGCGACACCGCCGCCGACGGTCCGGCTCCGGAGATCGGCAAGTCCCGCAAGCGCAAGGAAGACGCGCACCTGATCACCGGCCGGACCACCTGGACGGACAACATGGTGCTGCCGGGCATGGTGCACCTGGCCATCCTGCGCAGCCCGATGGCGCACGCCCGGATCACCGCGATCGACGTCTCGGCGGCGTTGAGCCGGCCCGGGGTGCTGGCCGCCTACACCGGCCGCGACTTCGCCGACACCCAGGGCAGCATCCCGTGCGCCTGGCCGGTCACCCCGGACATGGTCAACCCGGGCCACCCCAGCCTGGCGGTGGACCAGGTCAACCACGTCGGCGAGGCGGTGGCCGTGGTGGTCGCCCGCGACAAGACCGCGGCCCAGGACGCCCTGGAGGCCATCGACATCGACTACGAGCAACTGCCGGTGGTGCTCGACATGGAGCGGGCCCTGGCCCCGGACGCCGACCTGGTGCACGGCCACACCGAGTCCAACCGGTCCTTCACCTGGATCTTCGAATCCGGCGCGGCCGGCACCGGAGCGCCGATCGAGGAGGTGCTCGGCCAGGCCGAGGTGACTCTCAGCCGCCGGTTCCTGCAGCAGCGGCTGATCCCGGCGTTCATGGAGCCCCGCTCGACCGTGGTGCAGCCCGACGGCGAGGGCTTCGTGATGTGGTCGGCCACCCAGGTGCCGCACATCCTGCGCACCATGCTGGCCCTGACCCTCAGCGTGCCCGAGCACAAGGTGCGGGTGATCGCCCCGGACGTCGGCGGCGGCTTCGGCGGCAAGCTGCAGGTCACGCCGGAGGAGGTGATCACCGCGCTGGTGGCCCGCAAGCTGGGCAAGCCGGCCAAGTACACCGAGTCCCGGTCGGAGTCGCTGATGAGCGCCCACCACGGCCGCGACCAGATCCAGGACATCACCATCACCGCGCGCCGGGACGGCACCGTCACCGGCCTGGACGTGCACCTCTACGCCGACATGGGCGCCTACCTGCGGCTGGTCTCCCCCGGCGTGCCGGTGCTCGGCGCGTTCATGTTCAACAGCATCTACAAGTTCGACGCCTACCGCTTCGTCTGCGAGGGGGTGTTCACCACCAAGACCCCGACCGATGCCTATCGCGGTGCCGGCCGGCCGGAGGCGACCTTCGCCATCGAGCGGATCATGGACGAGCTGGCGGTCGAGCTCGGCATGGACCGGATGGAGCTGCGCCGCAAGAACTGGATCCGCCACGAGGAGTTCCCGTTCACCACGGTGGCGGGCCTGACCTACGACAGCGGCAACTACGAGGCGGCCACCGACCGCGCGCTGGAACTGTTCGGCTGGGACGACCTGGTCGCCGAACAGGCCGATCGCCGCGCGCGCCGGGACCCGGTGCAGCTGGGGCTGGGCATCTCGACCTTCACCGAGATGTGCGGCCTGGCGCCGTCGCGGGTGCTCGGATCGCTGTCCTATGCCGCCGGCGGCTGGGAGAACGCCACCATCCGGATGCTGGCCACCGGCAAGGTCGAGGTGGTCACCGGGACCAGCCCGCACGGCCAGGGCCACGAGACCGCCTGGAGCCAGATCGTCGCCGACCAGCTCGGCGTTCCGTTCGAGGACGTCGAGGTGATCCACGGCGACACCCAGTCCTCACCCCGGGGCCTGGACAGCTACGGCTCCCGCTCGCTGGTGGTCGGCGGCATCGCGATCGTGAACGCGGCCCAGAAGGTGGTCGCGAAGGCCCGCCGGTTGGCCGCGCACCTGCTGGAGGCCAGCGAGGACGACCTGGACTTCGCAAACGGCTCGTTCACCGTCAAGGGCGCGCCGGGCAACAGCAAGAGCATGGCCGAACTCGCCTTCGCGGTCTTCTCCGCCCACGACCTGCCCGAGGGCATGGAACCCAGCCTGGACGCCGATGCCACCTTCGACCCGGAGAACTTCTCCTTCCCGCACGGCACCCACCTGTGCGCCCTCGAGGTGGACACCGAGACCGGTTTCTCGACGATCCGCCGCTACGTCTGCGTCGACGACATCGGCGAGGTGATCAACCCGCTGATCGTGGAGGGCCAGGTGCACGGCGGCCTGGCGCAGGGCATCGCCCAGGCGCTGTACGAGGAAGCGGTCTATGACGACGAGGGAAACCTGACCACCGGCTCGTTCGTCGACTACCTGCTGCCCTCGGCCGCCGACCTGCCGAACTTCATCACCGACCGGACGGTCAGCCGCTCCACCACCAACCCGCTCGGGGTGAAGGGGGTCGGCGAGGCCGGCACCATCGCCTCGACGCCGGCAGTGGTCAACGCGGTGGTCGACGCGCTGCGCCCCTGGGGCATCACCGACGTGCAGATGCCGTGCACGCCCGAGCGGGTCTGGCGGGCCATCGCCCAGGGGGCTGAGAAGTCCGAACGCGATCCGGGCGGCACGGTGTCCTGGGGCGGCGCCAGCACGTCATCCTCCGACGGCTCCGGCGCGGACGATACCTTCGCGGACGGTTCCGGTGCCGGCTCGACCGACTCGAGCGAAGGGAGCCAGCGGTGATCCCCGCGGCGTTCGACTACCTCAAGCCGTCCTCGCTGTCCGAGGCGGTACAGGCCTACGCGGCAGCCGGCGAGGACGCCAAGCTGCTGGCCGGCGGCCAGTCGCTGTTGCCGATCCTGCGGCTGCGGCTGGCCTATCCGGAACTGGTGGTCGACCTCGGCGGCCTCGCCGAGCTGACCGGGGTCAGCGACGACGGTGACGCCATCCTGATCGGGGCGATGACCACCCATGCCGACATCGCGTCGGATCCGCTGATCAAGCAGCACGCCCCGCTGATCGCCCAGGCTACCGAGACGGTGGCCGACCGGCAGGTGCGCCATCGCGGCACCTTCGGTGGCTCGCTGGCGCACGCCGACCCGGCCGGTGACCTGCCCGCGGTAGCGCTGGCGCTGGAGGCGGAGTTGCGGGTGCACGGGCCGCGGGGCGAGCGGTCGATCGCCGCCCGGGACTTCTTCCTCGATTACCTGACCACCTCGATGCAGCCCGGCGAGATCCTGACCGCGATCCGGGTCCCGAAGCTGGGTGAGGGCTGGTCGACCCATTACGAGAAGCTGAACCGGGTGGCCCAGGCCTGGTCGATCGTGGCGGTGGCGGCGGCGGTGCACCGCTCGAACGGCACCATCACCGAGGCCCGGATCGGCCTGACCAACATGGGCTCGACCCCGCTGCGAGCCACCGCCTCGGAGCAGGCGCTGGCCGGGGCACCGGCGACCGAGGAGTCGGTGGCCAGCGCCAGCGCCTCGGCCGCCGAGGGGACCTCGCCGCCGAGTGACCTGTCCGCCAAGGCCGACTACCGCGCGCACCTGGCCACCGTGCTGACCCGACGGGCCGTGCGGCACGCGGCCGGGATCTGAGCGGGACCCGGCATGCAGCTCACCCACAGCTTCACCGTGCCGGCCCGCATCGAGCAGGCCTGGGAGGTGCTGCTGGACATCGAGCGCATCGCCCCGTGCATGCCTGGTGCGGCGCTGGAGACGGTGGACGGCGACGACTTCACCGGCTCGGTGAAGGTCCGGCTCGGCCCGATCGGCCTGACCTACAAGGGAAAGGCCAGCTTCGTCACCAAGGACGCCGCGAACCACCGAGCGGTGATCGACGCCCAGGGCAAGGACGCCCGGGGGAACGGCACCGCCAAGGCCACCATCACCGCGACGCTGACCGGTGAGGGCAGTGGCACGGCGGTGAACGTCGTCACCGACCTCAACATCACCGGCAAGCCCGCCCAGTTCGGCCGGGGCGTGATGGTCGACGTCGGCAACAGGCTGATCCAGCAGTTCGCGGACTGCCTGGCCGGCAAGCTGGCCGAGGCGGGACCCGGAGGCGGTGGCACGGAGTCCGCTGACGGGATCGGTGCCGGCGCGAGCAGCGCTGATCTCCAGGAGCAGGTTGCCGGGGTCGGCGCGGTCGATCCCGACACGGTGCGGCGGCTTGCCAGCGCGGATCTCGTGGACGCCGAGCAGCTCGGCACCGCCGACTCCGAGGGCTCCGGGCCGGCGGCCGGCCCCGGAACTGCCGAGCCTGCGCTGGTGGAGGCCGGCTTGGCCGGGCTGGGGCAACCGTCCGTGACACCGGAGTCCGCGGTGGCCGGCCCGGGCCTTGCCAGCACTGCCAGCACTGACCGTACTGCCGGCTCGCCGGCCGTCGAACCGGCGGCTGCGTCCGAGCAGGCCCCATCGGGTCAACGGGTCGACGATGCCGGCGGGGCGGCGAGTGGTTCCTTGCTCGGGCAGGGCTTCGCACCGGCGCAGGATCGCCAGCCGTCCCGGCCAGCGGCGTCGGAGGTGGAGCCGATCGACCTGCTGGGCTCGGCGGGTCCGGCACTGGCCAAGCGGCTGGCACCGGTGGCCGCCGCGATCGTGCTGGTCGTGCTGCTGCTGGTCCGGCGCCGGCGGCACTGAGCGACCCTGGTCGCCTCGGCCGTCGAACGGCTCTCAGTCGAACAGGGAGAGCTGAACCGCGGCGTCCGGCGGCGGGCCGGCGTGCTTGGCCAGCTTGCCGTACCGGCGCCCGCTCCGTGCGGAACCGACCGGCGCATGGGTGCCGCGCGATGGCCGGCCGCTGGTGGCCGCCGGTTGCCGGGCCGGGTCGTGCTCGGCTGCCCAGGCCTGCTCGACGCGTCGTTCCGGTGGGTCCTGGTAGGCCAGGTGCTGCAGCGCGGCCGGTGTCGTCCAGGTCAGCTGGTGCGCGCGGAAGGCCGACCCCACCGCGGCGGGGTCCAGTGGCAGCGCACCGCGGCCGCCGCCGATCTCCAAGCCCAGTTCGAGGTCGTGGTGCATCCGCATCACCTGGCAGTTGAGTTCCCACGCCGTCCGGGACTCGGGTTCGGCGAGCCGCTTCGTCACGGCCGCACCCACGGCGGCCCGGACGTTGCCACCACCGGCGGCGAGATCCTCGAACACCGCCGCGGCACTGCCGAGCGCCGCCAGCAGCCGGGCAGCCGTCTTGGCCCCGACCCCGCGCACCCCGGGCAGGTTGTCGGACGGGTCACCGCGCAGCGCCGCGTAGTCGCGGTACTGCTCGGGGCGGATGCCGAGCAGCACTTGCAACAGGTCCGGGGTCAGCAGCGGGGAGGCGTCCACGCCGCCGTTGATGATCCGCAGCACGCGAGTGTGCTCGTCGATCAGGGCGAAGGCGTCCCGGTCAGAGGTCATGATCACCGTGCGGGCGCCGACCCGCGGCGCGAAGCTCGCCGCCGAGGCCAGCACGTCGTCGGCCTCCAGGCCGTCCGGAACGATCACCGCGATGCCCATGTCGCGCAACACCTCGGCAGCGCCGTCCAGCTGGGACACCAGGGTGGCCAGCTTCTCGGTGCGGCCGGCCTTGTACTGCGGCCAGTTGATCCGGCGATGGCTGGTGACCGGGTCGTCGAAGCCGACCACGATGGCAGCGGGGCAGATCCGCTCGGCAGCGGCAACCAGTTGGGTCAGCAGTCCCCGGATCGCCCACAGCGGGCGGCCGTCGGGTGCGCGCAGGCCGGTGCCGGCCTGGGAGTGGAAGCTGCGGTGGACGAGGGAGTTGCCGTCCACGGCCAGCAGCACCGGACAATCCTGCACGGCCACCACTGTAAACGCCTCGGGCTCGGGTTCTCCCACCACGACAGCCGGCAGGTGCTGATCGGCACCGTACTGTGGCAGGACTGCCAGGGGGCTGGCAGGTCGGCACAGGCGCCGCGATGCCCGATTCCGGGCGTAGTGGCTCCCGGGATGGGGTTACTGAATGCGACTCGGAGGACTCGGCATGCCAGGAGTACCGGGACCGAAGGAGCTGCTGCAGCTGGCTGAACGCGGCTACGCAGCGATCGAGCAGGCCATCGCGCTGGTGCCCCGGGTGGTGACCCTGGTCAGTGAGGCCGAGGCGGTGGTAGCCAAGGTCCACACGGTGATGAGCCAGGTCGACGAGACCCAGCGCGCAGCCGGCCGGATCGTCGAGCGCGCCGAGCGGGTGGTGGGTCGCAGCGAGCGGCTGGTCGAGCAGACCGGCAGCCTGGTGGAGCAGGCCGAGCCACTGATCCAGCGAACCGGCGCCGTGCTCGACGAGACCGAGCCGATGATTCAGCGCACCGGTGACGTGCTGGACAGCACTGAACCCCTCATCGGTCGCACCAGCGCCGTGCTCGACCAGACCGAGCCGCTGGTCAAGCAGGCCGGCGAGCTGGTGGGCCGCGGCCAGGAGTTGCTGGACAGCTTCGAGCCGTCGCTGCGACGCCTGCAGCCGTTGCTGGACCGGCTGGCCGAAACTACCAGCCCCGCTGAGGTCGACGCGGGTATCGAGCTCATCGACACGCTGCCCGAACTGGTGCAGGCGATGCAGGCCGACGTCCTGCCCATCATGAAGACGTTGGGCACGGTGGCACCGGACCTGCGCGACCTGCTCGACACCAGCAAGGAGTTGAACGAAATCCTCGGGTCACTGCCCGGCCTGGGCCGGATCAAGCGGCGGGTCGAGGAACGGCAGGAACAGGAGGACCAGGAACGGCTGGCCACCGACGATCCGCCCCGGTCCCCCGACGAGATGCGCTGAGCCTGCCGGCCCGCACCGGTGGGCACGAACTCGACGTGAGCGCCGCACCGGCCGAGCCCCGGGATCGGAGCCCGGCCGGCGGCGGCACTACGGGTTAGCCGTGCAGGCGGTTGTTTGCGGCGAAGGCCACCGCGTCCTTGGCGGGAACCCGGACCCGGGCGTGGCCGTGCGAGTCCACCGTGAAGGTGCGCCCGGTGCACTGCCCGTTGCTCTGGTTGCCGTGGATGATGTCGCAGTAGGTACCCCGCGGCAGCCCGGTGTCGAAGGTCATGGTCTTGTCGGCGTCAGCGTTGTTCAGCGCGATCCAGCCCCGGTTGCCCCGGCTGAACGCGATCAGGTTGACGCCGTCGTCGGCCCAGTTGGTCACCTTGCTGTCACCGACGTAGTTGTGCCAGCCGACCAGGTTGGCCACGCCCTTGTAGCGGTCGATGCAGACCCAACCGGCGTTGCAGTCGGTGTTGGTGATGAAGCCCTTGGCGTCCGCCGGCGGTGAATCGTCGTTGCCGGTGAAGGCGAAGCTGGAATAGACCTGCGGAGTGCCGTAGCCGCGGGCCAGCATGAACTCGGTGGCCAGGACGTAGGTGGCGCCGTCCTTGTAGCTCAGCGTCGAGCCGTTGCGCTCGCTGTCGTGGTTGGCCACGAACGCCAGCGACTTGTCGCTGGGCAGCAGGCCGGACTGCTCGCCGAACACCTGCAGATCGGTGATGTTGCCGCCCGGCGGGGTGGTGTAGCTCTTGAAGGCGTCATGGATCTGCTGAGCAAAATCGAAGCCGAGCAGGTCACCGGTGCGCTGGTAGGCCCACGGCGACAGCTTGCCCGGGCCACCCGGGGGCACCTCGAGCGCGATGTAGGGACGGGTGCCGTCCACCGTGCGGTGCAGCAGTTTCTCGATGGCCTGCATGTCGGCCTGCGGGATGTGCTTGGCGGCGTCGACCCGGAAGCCGGACACGCCGTAGCCGATCAGCTTGTTCAGGTAGCCGGCCAGCTTGTTGCGGACGTAGGGCGTCTCGGTGCGCAGGTCCGACAGGCTGACCAGCTCGCACTTGGTGACCTGCAGGTAGTTGTTGAAGTCCTCGATGTTGCCGCTGGCGGTCGGGCAGTCCGCCGGGGTGTGGTGGAAGTTCGCGCTGGTGTAGATGCCCTGGTACTCGTACTTGGAGTAGCTCACGCCGCCGTAGGAGATGTTGCCCTGGCCGGTCATGTGGTTGATCACCGCGTCGACGTAGACCTTGACGCCGGCCTTGCGGCAGGTGGCCACCATCGACTTGAACTGGGCCTCATTGCCCATCCGGCTGGTGAGCTTGTAGTCGACCGGCTGGTAGACCTCCCACCAGGGATGCACCGGGCCGTCGGTCTTGGACAGCGAATCCTGCGGCGGTGCCACCTGGACGCCGCCGTAGCCCTTCGGGCCCAGCACCGTCGTGCATTCCTTGGCGATGGAGACCCAGTTCCATTCCCAGAGGTTGGCGATCACATCGCGCTGCACGTGGTGCTCGGTCTGGCCGGCGGTGACCACCCGGTCGGCGGCACCGGCACTGCCCATACCGATCGCGGTGAACGCCGCTGCCGCCACGGTGACCGCACCGGCCGCGACCGCGACCGCCGCCCGGACCCGGTTGCGACGCCTGGTCCGGCCTGGCGCGCCGGAGCCGGGTGAGATTTCTCTTGTCATGGTTGTCCTTTCGCGACGGTGCGGCCGTGCCGAGCGCGGCCCGGCCACTCCGTTTCTTACTAGTGACCTGCTTCACAGGTGTCAAGGCAGGGAGGCTGCGTCAACCCTGGCGCTGAAGCTAGGCCAGCCCACCGACAGTTCCGCCGACCGCCACTGCCCTAGGCTGCAGGACGTGATCGGCACAGTGCGGGCCTGCCGCTACGTCACCCCGCTGCGCGAGGGTGGCTCGCTGCCCGGCATCGTCGAGGCCGACGACCTGGGAACCTACGTCGTGAAGTTCCGGGGCGCGGGCCAGGGCCTCAAGGCGCTGGTGGCCGAGGTGGTGGTCGGCGAACTGGCCCGCCGGCTGGGGCTGCGGGTTCCCGACCTGCGTGCCCTGGAACTGGACCCGGTGATCGCGCGGTACGAGGCGGACCAGGAGGTGCAGGACCTGCTGAAAGCCAGCGTGGGCCTGAACCTGGCGGTCGACTTCCTGCCCGGGTCCTTCGGCTGGGACGCCGGGCATCCGGTCGATGCGGCCGAGGCGGCACGGATCCTCTGGCTGGACGCCTTCACCGCCAACGTCGACCGCAGTTGGCGCAACCCGAACCTGCTGATCTGGCACCGGCAGCTGTGGCTGATCGACCACGGCGCCGCGCTGTACTTCCACCACGGCTGGTCCCGGCCGGGCGCCGACCCGAGCCGCTTCGCGCGCCAGCCCTACGACGCCTCCGACCATGTGCTGGTGGGCTACGCCGGCGGGGTGGCCGAAGCCGACCGGGTACTGGCGCCGCTGGTGGACCGGCAGCTGCTCACCGAGGTGCTCGAGCAGGTTCCGGACGAGTGGCTGGAATCCGACGGCGAGGGTCCGGAGGCGGTGCGGCAGCGCTACCTCGGCTACCTGCTGGCCCGGCTGTCCGGCGAGCGCAACTGGCTGCCAGGGGCGGTTGCCGCATGAGCGAGGAGCCGATCAATTCAGCGCGTAAAGAATGGACCGGAGCGAATCCCGGCGATGAGCGCTCGCGCGAAGAGCCAGATGACTCAATGAGCGAGGACTCATGAGCGAGGGGCCGGCGAGGCACGGCTTCCAGTACGTGGTGCTGCGGTGCGTGCCGCGGGTCGACCGCGAGGAGTTCGTCAACGTCGGGGTGCTGCTCTACAGCCAGAGCGCGGACTTCCTGTGCGCGGCGAGCCGGGTGCGCGAGGACCGGCTGGCCGCACTGGCGCCCGACCTGGACCTGGCCGCGGTCCGCTCGGCGCTGACCGCGATCGAGGCGGCCTGCTGCGACCCAGCGGCGGCCGGCCCCGGAGCCGGCAATCCGGGTCAACGGTTCGGCTGGCTGGCCGCACCGCGCAGCACCGTGGTGCAGCCCGGTCCCATTCATGGCGGGCTGACCGAGGATCCGGCCCGGCAACTGCGCCACCTGCTGGAGACCCTGGTCGGCTGAGCGTTTGGCGATCTCTCTTGCGGCGTGAGCGGCGACCCCGGCAAGATGTGCGCCACGTGTGAACCAGTCGCTCCGCAGCCTGTGGACTCCCGGGAAGGACACCGCCGTGGCAACCAGCAAGCTCGCCGCTCCCCAACTCGTTCTGAACAGCCGGATGCTCTACACCAGCTGGATTCCCGAAGACCTGCGGGCGTGCGAGCGGCTGCTGCCGCGGGCACTGAAGCCGGCCGGCAATCGCGCGGTGTACATGAACCAGTACGTGGTCGACTCGGCCGAGCAGACGACCGGCTTTGGCGCCTACTCCCTGACCTACCTGGGACTGGACACGGAGCTGTTCGCGCCGGACGGGGTGACCCCGGCGCGCTTCTTCACCCACTACTTCAACTCATCGCAGGTGATGCGGGAGTACGCGGCGGAGCGGGGCGTCCCGGCGGGATCCGGTTCCACCACGCTGGAGGTGGCAGGCGGGATCGCCACCGCGACCACCTCGGTGGAGGGCCGGCCGATCATCCGAACCCGCGCCCGGGTGGGTGAGGTGGCAGACATCGTGCTGGGCGGACAGTTGCGCTACATCACCGAGCTGAAGAACCGGCTGATCGCCGGCAACTATCCCTACATCGGCGAGCTGGTCAGCACGTTCGAGGTCCAGTCCATCGAGTTCCTGGACCCGCAGCACCCGGTGTACGCGCTGCGGCCCGCCTCACCGCTGCAGGTGGTGACGGGCTCGTCGTTCTACGCCCCGCGCGACTCGTTCGTCTACCCCGGCGGCGAGGACGACATCGGGGCCGCCGAGGGCAACGGCCACCGCCCCTAGCGGAAGTCGTCCACCGACTGGCCGGACAGGTCCTGCTCGTTGCTGGCCTGCTGGTTGAGTTCGTCCTCCTCGACCACGTGCATGGCGGCCTCCTCCGCGGTCGCGGCGCTGCCGGCCTTGCCTGCGTCGTAGGCGATCTCGTCAGACTCGGAGTCCTCCCGGACACCCTCGTCCGGAGCGACCAGCCGGCCGGCGCGCGGAGCCGGGTCCTGCTCGGTGACGTCCTCGGGGGTGACGTCGGGAACCTCCTGCGCCAACCGCTGGTCCAGGCTCTCGCCCTCGGCCTGCTCGGCGGCGGTGTTTCCGTACCGGGTCGCGACCGGGCTGAAGTCCGGCGGGGAGTAGCTGGTGTCCAACGCCTCGTCGAGCTCGGCGCCCTCGCCGGTCAGGGTCTCGGCCGGATCCAGGAACTCGGCATCGTCGTCGCCGCCGGCATAGACCTCGTCGCCGAAGGCGGTGTTGTCGGTTTCGCTCATGCCTCCACTACATCATCCGCGGCTCGTTCGTGCGAACTCGGCCGCCATCGTGCGCAGCACCCGGCCGAAGAACGCCGAGCCCACCGCCGCGACCAGCGGATCGGCAAACCGCGGTGTCCAGCGGAGCCGGACGTCCTCGACCCATTCCACGCGGGCCCCACCGAGGGCCGCCGCCACCTCGATCTCGGCCCAGCCGGTGAGCCACGGCCCGAGCTTGCGGATCCGGCAGCGACCGGGCTCGGTGCCGGCCGGTGGGTGCCACCCGGTGACCTCCATCGGGTCGTCGAAGCGCACCGGGCCGAGCCGGCTGCGGCCGGTGAACCGGGTTCCGACGCCCGGGCCGGTCGGCGGCTGGTGGTCGACGGTGACGGTGGTCAGCGGGATCCAGCGGCTCTGCGCGGCCCAGTCGGTGACCAGCCGCCAGGCCGCCTCCGCGGGGGCGTGGACGACCAGGTCGGTGCGGATGCGGGCCATCAACCGATCCTAGGGCGATCGGGCCTGAGGTTTCGGCGCTGGTTCGGGCCGCCGGGCAAGCGCGAAGTAGGGTCAGGGGCACACAGGACAAGGGAGTCTGATCATGACTGAGACCGCCACGAGCGCCGAGGGCGCCGTGTTGCACACCGGCAGCGGCGAGGACCTCCAGTTGCAGCTCGTGCCGTCCACCGAGGGTGCGCCCGGCGTCGACGTGAGCAAGCTGCTCTCGCGCACCGGCCTGGTCACCTACGATCCCGGGTTCGCCAACACCGCCTCCTGCGCGTCCGGGATCACCTACATCGACGGCGACGCCGGCATCCTGCGCTACCGCGGCTACCCGATCGAGGAGTTGGCCGACAAGTCCACCTTCGCCGAGGTCAGCTACCTGCTGATCTACGGCGAGCTGCCCTCGCCCGACGAGCTGTCCGCCTTCACCTCCCGGCTCAACCGGCACACCCTGCTGCACGAGGACCTGAAGCGGTTCTTCGACGGCTTCCCCCGCGACGCGCACCCGATGCCGGTGCTGTCCTCGGCGGTGTCGGCGCTGTCGACCTTCTACCAGGACTCGCTCGACCCGTTCAATCCCGAGCAGGTGGACCTGTCCACCATCCGGCTGCTGGCCAAGCTGCCGACCATCGCCGCCTACGCCTACAAGAAGTCGGTCGGGCAGCCGTTCCTGTACCCGGACAACTCACTCGGCCTGGTCGAGAACTTCCTGCGGATGACCTTCGGCTTCCCGGCCGAGCCCTACGAGGTCGACCCGGCGGTGGTCCGGGCCCTGGACCTGCTGTTCATCCTGCACGCCGACCACGAGCAGAACTGCTCGACGTCGACGGTCCGGCTCGTCGGCTCGTCCGAGGCCAACCTGTTCGCCAGTATCTCGGCGGGCATCAACGCGCTCTTCGGCCCGCTCCACGGTGGGGCGAACGCGGCCGTGCTGGACATGCTCGAGGGCATCCGCGACGACGGCGGCGACGTCAACAAGTTCGTCGAGCGGGTCAAGAACAAGGAAGCCGGCGTGAAGCTGATGGGCTTCGGGCACCGGGTCTACAAGAACTACGACCCGCGCGCGAAGATCATCAAGAACACCGCCGACGAGATCCTCGGCAAGCTCGCCGGCGGCGACCAGCTGCTCGACATCGCGAAGCGGCTCGAGGAAGTCGCCCTTTCCGACGACTACTTCGT
>JAVEEO010000076.1 GCA_030840415.1 Pseudonocardiales bacterium
GCGCGAGGACGACCAGCCAGGTGTAGGTCATCGTGCTGGGCTTTCCGGGTCAGCTGGATCAGCCGGGTCGGGTGGCTCATCGCCGATCAGCCAGCCGGGCCGGCGGCGGGCGACCGCCTCCAGGGTCAGCACGGCGCAGATCGGGATGACCACGAAGAACAGCACCTCCTCCACCGGCAGGCCGGCCAGCTCCAGTCCGGTCAGGTACCGATGGTCGAAGTGCCAGTGCCCGTGCCGGACGGCGTATTCGTCCCAGGCCACCCCCAGCACCAGGCCCGGCGCGAGCGCGACGAGCAGCCGGCGCCACCGGGCGTAGACCCGGACCCGCAGCAGCAGTTCCAGCGGCAAGGTGCCCAGCAGGCAGGCCGCCAGCACCGCCAGGTAACTCAGCCGGCGCACGAGGCAGCCAGGCAACTCAGCTGACGCACGAGGCAGCCAGGCAACTCAGCTGGCGCATCGCCGGCCGGCCATCAGAACGCCGCCGCCTGCGCCCGCCGCTTGACCTCGGTGCCGCGGTTCTCGGCCAGCGCCTGCGCCGGGGTGCCCGGCAGCGAGTCGTCCGGACGCAGCAGCCAGTCGATGATCTCGGGGTCGGAGTACCCGCCGTCGCGCAGCAGGGTGATCACCGACGGCAGCGCCTTGAGCACCACACCGCCGGCCACGAAGGCACGCGGCAGCACCCGGCGGCCGGCCTCGTCGGTGGTCACCACCAGCTGGCCGTCCTTGATCAGCTGGTGCACCTTGGTGATCGGCAGCGCGAGCAACTCGGCGACGTCCGGCAGGGGCAGGAGTTCGGTCGGGTCCGGCATGCCAGCAAGCCTGCCATGCGGCCTCAGCGGATCCGCCAGCCGTCCCGGGACGGCTCGGGCGATGGCGAGGAGTCGGCGTCGGTCCAGGGCCGGGCGGTGCGGTAGCGGGAGGCCAACTCGGCGTCGTCGCGGACGCCGGCCGGAAACGGCTGCCGGGCGATCTGGCGGCGCACCTCGTCGACGTCCAGCGGCACGGACGAGGCGGCCAGCACCACGTTGCCGAATCGGCGGCCCTTCAGCACGTCGTGCGAGCTGACCAGCACCAGCTCGCCGAACACCGCGCGCAACCCGGCCAGCACCCGTCCGAGATAGCGCAGGCCCGGTTCGTCGACCAGGTTTGCCAGGAACAAACCGTCGCCGCGCAGCACCCGCGAGACGTCGGTGAAGAACTCCAGCGTGGTCAGCGTCGCCGGCACCCGGCCGTCGGCGTAGGCATCCAGCACCACCACGTCGGCGCTGGCCTCGGCCAGCTCGGCGAGGCCGGCGCGCCCCTCGACCGGCCGGATCCGGATCCGGTGCTCGCGCGGCAACGGCAGGTGGGTACGGACCAGTTCGGTCAGCTCGGTGTCCGGCTCGAACACGATCTGCGACGAGCCCGGCCGGTCGGCCTGCAGGTAGCGCGGCACGGTCAGGCCGCCGCCGCCGAGCTGGGTGACGGCCAGCGGGCCGGGTGGCAGAGTGGCCAGCACGCTGGCGAAGTACTGGACGTACTCGAAGTCGAGGTAGGTCGGGTCGCGCAGGTCGACATAGGACTGCCGGACGTCGTCCATCACCAGCATGGTGCCGCCCGGATGCTCCTCGTCGGCGATCAGCTCGATCCGCGGCCGGACCGGCGGGGGCGGCTGATCCTCGCCTCCGCTCTGGCCGCGGTGTCGCCGCGAACCTCCCCGCGCTGGCATGCCCCCAACCCTACTGGCGCCGCCCGCGGCCGGCCTGCCGCGCGGCGGTGCCGGCCGGTTCTAGGACAGGACCTAGAATTGCGGGGTGCAAACGGCTCCTGACCGGATCGTCGGCCGTGTGCTGGAAGGTCGCTACCGGATTCTTCACGAGCTCGCCCGGGGCGGCATGTCGACCGTGTACAGCGCATTGGACGAGCGCCTTGACCGCCCGGTTGCGGTCAAGGTGATGTCGGCTGCGCTGTCCACCGATCCGGCGTTCGCGGACCGGTTCGCCCGCGAGGCGCGGGTGGCGGCCAGGCTCTCGCACCTGAGCGCGGTCGCGGTCTATGACCAGGGCACCGACGACGGCCACGTCTTCCTGGTGATGGAGCTGGTGACCGGCCGCACGCTGCGCGACCTGCTGCGCGAGCGCGGCGCGCTGCCGCCGGCCCTGGCGGTCTCGATCCTGGAGCCGGTGCTCGGCGCGCTGGCCGCGGCGCACCGGGCCGGCCTGGTGCACCGCGACGTCAAGCCCGAGAACATCCTGCTGGCCGACGACGGGGCGGTGAAGGTGGCCGACTTCGGCCTGGCCCGGGCCGTCGAGGCCGACCAGAGCAGCACCCGCACCGGCCTGATGATGGGCACGGTCGCCTACTGCCCGCCCGAGCAGATCTCGCGCGGCTCGGCCGATGCCCGCTCGGACGTCTACTCGGCCGGCGTGGTGCTGTTCGAGCTGCTGACCGGTGCCGCGCCCTACGCCGGCGACAGCGCGATGGCGGTGGCCTACCAGCACGTGCACTCCGACATGCCGCCGCCGTCCAGCCGGCGCCCCGGCATCCCCGCCCAGCTGGACGAGCTGGTGCTGCGGGCCACCCACCGCGATCCGGCCGGCCGGCCGCTGGATGCGGGGGCGATGCTGGCCGAGTTGCACGACGCTCGGATCGACCTGGGCCTGCCGGTGGTCCCGGTGCCGCCCCGGCCGCACGTCCCCGCGGCCGGCGCCAGCGCCTCCGACACCCAGCGGATCGCCCGGCTGCCCGAGGCCGGGACGGCCGCACCGGGCCCGATCACCGCCACTTCGACCACCGCGCCGCACCCGGCCCGGCCCGCCGGCGACCTGCAGCACACCACCATCCAGGAGCGGGACCGTTCCGAACCGGCGGCTGCAGGCCGGCCCGGCACCGGCGACGCAGCCGGCAGGCGCCGCCGGTCCCGGCGCCGGGGAGCCGTAGTGGTGGCGATCGTCCTGCTGCTCGGCCTGCTGACCGGGTACGGGGCCTGGTACCTGGCGGTCGGGCGCTACCACCGGGTCCCGGAGGTGGCCGGCAGCAGCCGGGCCACCGCGGTCAACCTGCTGCGCGGTGCCGGCTTCACCGTCGATCCGGCGATCGACCAGGCCTACTCCGAGACCACGGCCGCCGGCATGGTGCTGGGCAGCGAGCCGGACGCCGGCAGCCACCTGCTCAGCGGCCACAGCGTCCGGCTGGTGATCTCGCGCGGCGCCGAGCGGTTCGTCGTTCCGCAGGTCGCCGGCCGCGACTATGCCGCCGCCCAGCAGGCCTTCGCCGGGATGCCGGTGCGGCTGGTGCGCCGCAACACCGCCGACGGCACCGGCAAGATCGCCCCGGGGCAGGTGATACGCACCGATCCCGGGCCGACCGCGAAGGTCAAGCGCGACGCGACGGTGACCGTCTACGTCTCCACCGGACCGCCGATCGTGGCGGTGCCGGACGTGGTGAACAGGAGCCAGGACGACGCCAACTCGGCCCTGACCGGCGCCGGTTTCAAGGTCGACGTCCGGCAGGACTACTCCGACACGGTGCCGGCCGGCACGGTGATCAGCCAGGACCCGGCGGCCCGGTCCTCGGTGGCCAAGTTCAGCACCGTGAACCTGGTCGTCTCCCAGGGCCCGAAGCTGGTCACGCTCCCCCAGATCCGCAACGGCACGCCGCTGATCCTGGCCCGCAACAAGCTGGAGGGCCTGCACCTCAAGGTCAAGGTCAAGCGAGCCTTCGGCGGCTTCCTCGACACCGTGGTCGGCATGGACCCGGGCGCCGGCACCCAGGTGCGAGAGGGCTCCGAGGTCGTCCTGACCGTGGTGTGAGGGTGACCGGTCCGCGACCGCAACCCAGCACGTGAGCGGGAAACGGCCGGCCGACGGTGGACTAGCCTTGGTTGCATGGTGATTGTGATGGCCGCAGCCGCGACGCAGGCCGATATCGAGGCCGTGACCAGCCACATCGAGGTGCACGGCGGGCAGGCATTCGTCAGCCGTGGCATCACCCGCACCATCATCGGTGTGGTCGGCACCGAGGCGGTGCTGGAAACCTTGGACGTCGCGGGCATGACGGGAGTCCTCGACACCAAGCGGATCACCGCCGCCTACAAGCTGGTCGCGGCCGAGAACCACACCAAGCGCAGTACCGTCCGGGTCGGCGGGGTGCCGATCGGTCCGGACACCTTCACCTTCATCGCCGGGCCGTGCGCGGTCGAGTCGCCGGATCAGGCGATGGAATCGGCGCTGATGGCCAAGCGCGCCGGTGCCACCCTGCTGCGCGGCGGCGCCTACAAGCCGCGCAGTTCCCCGTACGCCTTCCAGGGCCTGGCCGGTGCCGGCCTGAAGATCCTGGCCGAGGTCCGGCAGGAGACCGGCCTACCGTTCGTGACCGAGGTGCTGGACGTCAACGACGTCGACCTGGTCGCCGAGTACGCCGACATGCTGCAGATCGGCACCCGCAACATGCAGAACTTCGGCCTGCTGCAGGCGGTGGGCAGCGTCGGCAAGCCGATCATGATCAAGCGCGGACTGTCGGCCACCTACGAGGAATGGCTGATGGCCGCCGAGTACGTCGCGCAGCGCGGCAACCTCGACATCGTGCTGTGCGAACGGGGCATCCGCTCGTTCGAGCCGACCATCCGCAACCTGCTCGACGTCTCGGCGGTGCCGATGATGCAGCTGCTGTCGCACCTGCCGATCATCGTCGACCCCTCGCACTCGGCCGGCCGGCGCGACCTGGTGGTTCCGCTGGCCCGGGCCGGCATCGCGGCCGGCGCCGACGGGGTGATGGTCGACGTGCACCCGCACCCCGAGCAGGCCCTGGTGGACGGCGCGCAGGCCCTGCACGGCGCGTCGCTGGACGAGCTGGCCGATATCGTCATGACGCTGCCCGCGCTGCTCGGCCGGACCTCGGCGGCCTACCAGGCCGGCTGAGCACCGCTAGAGTCGGGCGTGCGGCCAACAGCGGCCCGCCGCCGGTCCGAAGGGCCGGCCCGGTCCCTTCGGAGGCGATCATGACCAACCCGCTCGACGACGAGGTCTACGGCGACAAGCGAGTCGACAACGAGAACGCCACCGGAAACGGAAATCCCGGCAAGCCGCAGTCGGACTACCAGCAGTTCGACGACGACCAGCCGGCACCGGACCCGGGAGACTTCGAGGGCACCGACCAGCCGGTCGTCCCCGGCACCGTGGTGCCGACCGATTCGGACGACCGGCCGAGCTAGCCCCGCACGCGCCTGCGGCTCACTTCACCCGGGCTGCCGACCGGCACGAGTGTTCGCCCGCCTCAGGCGTTGGCGTAGCCCGGGATCCGATCTCTGATCCTCTGCAACTCGGCCTCGTCAGAGACGCCCCGAGGTAGCGGACCTTGCCGGCCTTGACCAGGTCGTGCAGGGCTTCCAGGGTCTCCTCGAGCGGGTCGATCACCGAACGGACCTACGGCCCGGTGATCGCCGCCATCACCTCGCTGCTCGAGGCCGGCAAGCATGACGGCAGCATCCGCGCCGACGCCGACCCCGGCGACTTCCTCCAGCTCACCGGGGCACTGTGGCGGGCGGCCGCCGGACCGGAGGATCGGTCGCAGCCGATGCTGGAGAAGACCTCGGTTCCCGCCTTCCGTGCCGGGGCGGAGTTCAAGGCTGTGACCAGCTGATCCTCGACGGGCTGAGCACCCGTCCTTGACTGCGCCGGACGAGTTGCGCGCCCGAGCCGATCTCGGGGCTTGCCATCGGACGTCCAGTGGGTGTCTGCTCCAGTCCCACCACGTATACGAAGGGCCCAACTTTCCCGCACGTGCGTTGACAAACCAGATCAGCAGATAACAGTCTGTGCCTCCGTTTATCCTAATAAGGAGGGCTCGTCAATGAGATCTCGGTTACTTGCCTCGACGAGCGCAGTGGTGCTGACCCTGGGCGGCATGCTGGCATCTGCCAGCCCGGCCGCCGCCGACCCGGCCCACTGCTACGGCTGGAACACCCACCCCGACCTCTACAGCGCCGGGGGTGTCAGCTTCGGTAACGGAACGAACATCCGGCGGGGCCCGTACACCGATTGCGACTCCTTCGGACTCGGTTACCCCAGTCACGGCATCGACGTCCACTGCGCCAGGGTCAACAG
>JAVEEO010000085.1 GCA_030840415.1 Pseudonocardiales bacterium
CTCTACATATGCCGGACTGGCGTTCGCAAGGATGTCAACGGCCAGGCCTCCGAACGCATAAACCCCGGCCGTTGACTAGCGATCCGGGGTCTTGGGCAGGGGCTACCTGCACGAGAACATGGCGACACAGGGCGTGAGCAGCGTCAACTCGGCTCCGACTTTTCTTGGACTTGGTCCCTTTAAACGCAGTCACTTGCTCGATTTGTAATTCTTTCTCCATTCGACGCCTAGCCACTTGACGCTGAACATCTGCGATCGACATCAGCCCTGTCGATACGAGAATGCCACCGCCGAAGACCGCTATGAGCAGGAGGATAGGAGAGATCGCTATCCCAGAAAGGGGGGCTAACGTCAAGGGTGCCAGGATACCGAATGCGGCCTGAAGAACGCGCCATTGAATCTTGTTGCGTTCTAGGACCGTTAGCGGTTCCTCTGCAACTATGAGCATCCGGATCTGTCGCTCGATGTGTGCCTGGAACTCCGCGCGCGCATCGCCTTGGGGAACCTTGGCGAGCATGTCCAATTGCTCGGATACTCCACGCCGCAGCCGGGTCCGACGTCTTAGAAGGGTTGCTGATCCGGCCAAGCCCAGCAAGGCCGGCAGGATCGCGAGAAAGCTATTCACGCGTGGACAGTAGCCCAGCGATTACGGACTGTTGCTGTCAGTACGAATGTCCCGGAGCCTGGGTTGTAGGCGCCCGCGTATGTCACCGATGCGGAACAGGGGGCGGCCTTGTGCGTCGTCGCGGACCGGCACGATCGGGTGTGCTTCCACGACCAGCGGTGGATCGGCCTGCTTCCAGGGCTCGGGCCGCGGCCCGCCACTTCTTGGAGCGGCGGGCCCGGGTGTTGATCCGCTTCCGCAACTGCTCCGCTGACCGGACGAGGCCGGCGGCGGCGAACGCGGCTGCGATGTCGGCGGCGGTGGCGAGGCGGTCGTCGGAATGGCGGATGATCCACTTGCCCGCTCAAGGGCGTCGTGCTCGGCGCCGCAGACGCGGCAGGTGGGCGCGGAGGTCAGCGCCGCAGACCCGCTCCGTCGAGTGGATCGTGAGGAGGCCATTGTGTGGCGCCGCGGTGGCTCCGAGGGGATCTCGGTGACGGGGCTGTGCAGGGGCCGGCGTAGCGGTCCTCCCGGTTGTCCACTGTCCGGTGGGCGAACGATCGCAGCGAGGTTAGCTCTGCGAGGGCTTGCACGGCTTCCGGCTGCTGCACGAGCCAGCTGAGGTGGCCGGCGAGCCACCCTGTGCCGCAGGGTCCGCAGGCTTCGGTGATTCCGTCTGGCTGGTTCGGGCAGGTGGCGGGTAGTTGCACGTCGGTGATGGGGTATGCGGCGCGGGCGGTCCCCTCAGGGGTTGCGGGTTGCGGGTTGCGGGACAGGGGTTGGGGTAGCCCGGGTTACCTACATACGTAACCCCAACCCGTTCGGAATCCGGACAAGCCCTTTAAGAGCGTATTCCTGCCTCAGGGGACAATGACGCCATTAGCTACGGCTGCTACTCCCACTCGATGGTGCCGGGCGGCTTGCTGGTCACGTCCAGCACCACCCGGTTCACCTCGCGCACCTCGTTGGTGATCCGGGTCGAGATCCGCTCCAGCACCTCGTACGGCACCCGGGTCCAGTCCGCCGTCATCGCATCCTCCGACGACACCGGACGCAACACGATCGGGTGCCCGTAGGACCGCCCGTCGCCCTGCACCCCGACCGACCGGACGTCGGCCAGCAGCACCACCGGGCACTGCCAGATGTCGCGGTCCAGGCCGGCCGCCGACAGTTCGGTGCGGGCGATCAGGTCGGCCCGGCGCAGGATCTCCAGCCGGGGCGCGTCCACCGCCCCGACGATCCGGATGCCCAGCCCCGGCCCGGGGAACGGCTGGCGCCAGACGATCGCCTCCGGCAGCCCCAGCTCCAGGCCGACCCGGCGCACCTCATCCTTGAACAGCTCGCGCAGCGGTTCCACCAGCTTGAACTGCAGGTCAGAGGGCAGTCCCCCGACGTTGTGGTGGCTCTTGATGTTCGCCGTCCCGGTGCCGCCGCCGGACTCCACCACGTCCGGATACAGCGTGCCCTGCACCAGGAACTCGAACGGCGGCCCGTCGGCGGTGGCAGCGATCAGCTCGCGCTCGGCCTGCTCGAAGGACCGGATGAATTCCCGTCCGATGATCTTGCGCTTGGTCTCGGGGTCGGTCACCCCGGCCAGGGCGTCGAGGAACTGCTGGCGGGCGTCGACCACCTTCAGCGACACCCCGGTGGCGGCCACGAAGTCGGTCTCGACCTGCTCGGCCTCCCCGGCCCGCAGCAGCCCGTGGTCGACGAACACGCAGGTCAACTGGTCGCCGATCGCGCGCTGCACCAGCGCCGCGGCCACCGCCGAGTCGACCCCGCCGGACAGCCCGCAGATCACCCGGGACGTTCCCACCTGCGCCCGGATCCGCGCTACCTGCTCGTCGATGATGTTGGCGTCGGTCCAGGTCGGCTTGAGGCCGGCGATGTCGTAGAGGAAGTTCTTCAGCAGCTGCTGGCCGTGCTCGGTGTGCAGCACCTCGGGATGGAACTGCACCCCGGCCAGCCCCCGGTCCACGTCCTCGAAGGCCGCCACCGGCGCACCGGCCGAGGACGCGGTGACCACGAACCCGTCGGGCGCCCGGGTCACCTCGTCACCGTGCGACATCCACACCTGGCGCGGGTCGGACGCGCCGGCGAACAGCACCCCCGGCGAGTCGATGCTCAGCAGCGTCCGGCCGAACTCCGAGCCACCGGTGTTGGCCACCTCGCCGCCGAGTGCCCGGGTCATCGCCTGGAAGCCGTAGCAGATGCCGAACACCGGCACTCGCGCCTCGAACAGCGCGGGATCGGTGGCGGGCGCGTCGGGGGCGTACACCGAGGCCGGGCCGCCGGACAGGATGATCGCCTTCGGCTCCCGGGCCAGCATCTGCTCCACCGGCATCGAGCACGGCACGATCTCGGAATAGACGTTCGCCTCACGCACCCGGCGGGCGATCAGCTGCGCGTACTGCGCCCCGTAGTCGACGACAAGCACGGTGTCGGTCTGCACCGGGCCATTCTCGCAGAGCGACCCGGGCCGTTCGGGCCGCGGTAGCAGGGCAGCGTGTCAGGTCACGACCAGCAGTAGTCCACTCCGGTCAGTTCCTCGCTGGCGTTCCACAGCGAGGCGGCCAGCGCGAGGTTGCGGGCCAGCCCGCTCGACCTGGCCGGTCCGGC
>JAVEEO010000101.1 GCA_030840415.1 Pseudonocardiales bacterium
AGGAGGTTGAAGCGGGTTCGGGCAGCGCGCCGCACCAACCATTTACACGTCGTCGGATGCAAACCTGGCTGGGGGACGCGCTGACCTCGACCGATCTAGCCGAGGGCGAGCACCGACAGCAGCTCGAAGCCGATGTGCGCGGCGGCGATCCCGGTGATCTCGGCATGGTCGTAGGGCGGGGACACCTCGACGATGTCGGCGGATACCACGTTGGAGCCCATCAGCCCGCGCAGCACCGCCAGCAGCTCACGCGAGCTCATCCCACCGGCCTCGGGGGTTCCGGTGCCCGGGGCGTGCGCCGGGTCCAGCACGTCGATGTCGATCGAGACGTAGACCGGCCGGTCGCCGAGCCGGGCCCGCATCCGTTCGATCACACCGGCCACGCCGAGGGTCTCCAGCTCGACGCATCCGATGGTGGCGAAGCCGAGGTCGAAGGAGTCGGTCAGGTCGGTCGGGGCGTACAGCGGGCCACGGATGCCGATGTGCAGGCAGTGCTCGCGGTCCAGCAGCCCCTCCTCCGACGCCCGGCGGAACGGCGTGCCGTGGGTGTAGGGCGCACCGAAGTAGGTGTCCCAGGTGTCGAGGTGCGCGTCGAAGTGCAGCACCGCGATCGGCCCGTGCAGCGCGTGCATCGCCCGCAGCACCGGCAGCGCGATGGTGTGGTCACCGCCCAGTACCAGCAGCTTGCCGCTCGTCGACAGCTCGCGGACGCCGGCCTCGATCTGGCCGATCGCCTGGCCGATGTCGAACGGGTTGACCACCAGGTCACCGGCGTCGACCACCTGTTGAACGCCGAACGGCGAGACCTCCAGGGCCGGGTTGTACGGACGCAGCAGCCGGGAACTCTGCCGGATGTGCGCCGGGCCGAACCGGGCACCCGGGCGGTAGCTCACCCCGCTGTCGAAGGGCACCCCGAGGATGGCGACGTCGAAGCGCGGCACGTCCTCGCGACGCGGCAGCCGGGCGAACGTCGCCAGGCCGGCGTACCTGGGCACCACCGCCCCGTCCAGCGGACCGATCGGTGCGACGTCCTCGTCGGCTTGCTCGGCTTGCTCTCCAGTGGCCATGTCCCAGTATTGCGCGGCGGTGCTGCGCGCGGCGTCCGTCCGTTACTGGCCGAAGGTGTACCGCAGATTGGCATTGATCAACTGGCCGATTCGCTTGCGCAGGTGCCCGACGAGAGCAGCATCCGGCACCGGCGCCTCCACGAACAGCGTCCAGCGCAGATCCGTGCCTTGACGGCCTTGCTCCGGTGGCAGGTCGAACCGAACCGTGGCGTCCGGTCGCTTGAGCCACAGCGAGGACCACACGACCAGCGCCGGCGACTCAGCCTGGACAACGCTCGGGCGTACCTCGTCGTCGAGCAGGTGCAGCCACGGACGGGCCGGGTCACGGTCCGGCTGGGTCAACGCCTCGAACAGGATGTGCGGCGGCGCCGGCTGGTTCCGCCGCCTGCTGCCGATCTCGATCATGGGTCGAACCTACTGATCGATGGCGTTGCCAACCACTGAATTCGGCCCGGCTGAAGTCGGTCGGTTGAGCGTGACGTATGCGGTGCTGCGGGCTCAGCCGGCCGAGCCGAGGACCAGGGTCACCGCCTCGGCCGGCGTCCGCGCGACCAGCACGCCCGGCACCGGCCGGCCCGACTCGTCCAGCACCGACCAGCCGCCCAATACCGCCAGCGGCCGTTGCCGTTGCAACGCATAGCCGATCTCGATCAGGGTGCCCGGATTGCCGCCGACCGCGACCACCGCGTCGGCGCTGGTGATGAGGGCGCCGTCGCGGGCCTCACCGAGTCCGGTGGGCAGCACGTAGTCCAGGAACGCGTTGCCGTCGCCGCGGTCGGTGCCGGGCAGCAGCCCGATGGTGCGGCCCGGCGGCGAGGCCTCTCGGGCGCCCCGGGCCGCAGCCTCCATCACGCCGGTCAGGCCGCCGCACAGCAGGACCGCCTGCCGGCCGGCCAGCTCCGCGCCGACCTGGTAGGCGAGCCGGTACAGCCCCGGATCGGCCGTCCGCGGCCCGATCACCGCGACGTAGCGATCGCGCTGGCCGCCGTTCAGCGCAGCGACCTCGCCACTCGTTCGAGCAGAGTCAACGCGTCCTGCATGCCTGCCTCCATGCCCGACTCCAGATGTGCGTCCCGGGATTGCCTGCTGTCGTGCTCGACCAGGATGGTGAGCCTGGTGCGGCCACCGCTCTGGGTGAGGGTGAGCGTGTTCAGCGCCTCGTGGTCGGGCACCGGTTCGTAGACCTCGGTGGCGACCAGTCGCTCGTTCTCGACGATCTCGCGGTATTCCCCGCTGAAGCCGAACTCGAACCCGTCGTAGGTCCTGGACACGTAGCGCCAGCGGCCGCCCACCCGAAGGTCGACCTCGACGCTGAGGACCTCGGCGCGCTCGGCACCCCACCAGCGCTTGATGAGTTCCGGTGTCGTCCAGGCCCGGTAGACCAGGTGCCTGGGCGCGTCGAACTCCCGGGTGATCAGGATCTGGTTGTCCGCCGGCAGCGTCACCGTGGCGGTGCCGCTACTCATTCCTGCTGTCATCTGACTGCTCCCCTCCAGTGAGTTCGGCCAACACGTCCTCGAGCCGGTCCAGGCGTGCCGACCACAACCGCTCGTAGCCCTTCAGCCAGTCCGAAACGGGTTTGAGCGAGGCGGCATTGAGCCGGTACAGCCGCTGCCGGCCGTCCTCGCGCGCCTCGACCAGGCCCACCTCGCGCAGCACCCGCAGGTGCTTGGACACCAGCGGCTGGGCCAGGCCCAGCAGGTCGGCAAGTTCGTTGACGCCCCGCTCCCCATCGGCAAGGACGTCCAGGATCTGCCGGCGCCGGGCCTCGGCGATCGCGTTGAACGCGTCCGCCGTGGTCGCCGCGCGTGCCATGCTGCAATCATATTCCTATATAGGCATGTGTCAATCGACACGCCGCCGCGCCGTGACCGCGCGAGGCGGAGGTCGCCGACAAGATGACGTGGCCGCGGACGGCTGCCCCGAATAGGCAGGAAGTGCGGGTAAATCAGCGGTAGTGGCGGCTCGCCTGTCAACACCCGACCTGAAAGCTGAGGCCTGTGAGGAGTCGACTCAACCCACGCATGTGGCTCACCATCACCTGCGGAGAAATCACCCGCCCAGTCGGCGTCCCTCATCGAGGTGCTGGTCGTCGCCCTCCAGCGGGAAGCGCCACGTATGGCCCGGAGATACCTTGATTACTTCCGTCGCTGGATTGGTACCCCTCTTGGGGTGATGGGCGATTTCCACATAACCCGCAGCAGTCTGCCAAGTAACGTTTCGCTCCGAGGCTGACGCCGATCCACCCTTCGAACTGGCCGGCCCTACGGGCAGCAAACGCCGTGCAACCTCTTCGGCCGGTAACCCGCCCTTGTGCAGAAGTTCGGCTGCCTGCGCGAAGACCAACCCGGCCCGTTCCTGCAGATTGACAGAGTTTTGAGTTTTCTGAATGTAAAGGAGCATCCATGCGGGCTGCTGGGCAGGCTCCAAGTACAAGATGCTCGGTGCAGAACTTCCTTTCTGAGAGCCTCCGCCGGACTGGTCATACGAGACCGGCTTCGCCTGGGGCAGCAACCGCTGAACCGCCTCGGCGGCTAGCTTCTCTATTCCGTCTTTCAGTATCTCGAGTCCGAGGTATGTGCAGAGCTGGCCGAAGATGTCCTTGAAGCCGGTTCCGAGAACTATCGTGCCTACTTCTGCGGTGGCTGCTGGCCCACCACATCCGGCTAGAGCAACCCCACCTGCCGTGGTGAACAACACAAGGACAGTACGTCGCGATACAGCCACATCAGCAAGGACCGACGTAGTTTCTCCCATGATTGCCCCCGAACCGTTCTACTAGCTGCTGTTAGCTTCCGCTCGTTGGCACTAATCTGGCTGAACTGACGTCCCGCTGTAATAGCTCAATACGCGCAGGTAGTGCCTCGCCCCGGCGGTGAACTGCTTCCTTCAAAGTACGGCAAAGAAAGCATTCTTCAAGCCTACGTTTACGGGCGCCCCATGCCTTCGGCCGACTTCGACAGGCTATGGCCGAGGTGGTGCCAGCAGGGACCGGACCCCCGGCGATCTGACCACCGGCGGGCGATACGCCGCAGCACCGCCTGCTTGGAGGCCAACGATGCGGAGGGACGTCAGCCGTCTCAAGGTTGCGCAACGCGGGAAGTTGACGTGGGCGGAGCTCAGATGCCGCGCATCTGGACGACCTGCAGGGCCAGCGCGACGTCCAGTCTCAGGTGCGGGTCGGTGGTGAACGGCCCGATGATCCGTTCCAGCTTGCTGATCCGGTAGCGCAGGGTGTTGTAGTGGAAGTGCAGCAACCGGGCCGTCTCGGCCACGTTGAGGTTGGTGTCGAGCAACGTCTGCAAGGTCTGGCGCAGGTCGGCGGCCTCCGCGGCCTCCGCGGCCAGGTCTCCCAGCACCTCGGCGGCGAAGGACTTCAGCTCGCCGGTATCGGGCACCAGCGACAGCAGCCGGTGCACGCCGAGGGAGTCGAAGTGCGAGACGCTGCCGTGCCCGTGCACCCGCCTGCCGACCGAGACCGCCTTGCGGGCCTGGGCATAGCCGGTGGCGATCTGGGACGGGTCAAGCACCCGCCGCGACACCCCGGCGCTGAAGGACTGCCGGCCGCCGCCCCGGTCACCGGACACCGCCGCGATCAGCTCGGCCACCATCTTCGACGCGTCCCCCGGCCCCACCGGCAGCAGCGCCACCACCTCGTGGCTGAAGCCGACCACCGGCGCCTCCTTGTCCCTGGCCCGCAGCACCTGCTGCCAGGCCGAGACGAAGCGTTCGTGCTGGGACCGGTGCACCACCGACGGCCCGGCCGGCGCCACCCCGGACCTGCTGGGCTCGGCCGCGTCCAGTTCGGCCACCAGCACCACCATCGGACGGTCGATGTCCCAGCCCAGCGAACGGCAGTGCTGCACCACGGGCTCGTCCACCGAGACCTGGCCGGTCAGCACGTCGCGCAGGTAGTCGCCGCGGAACTTGCCCTCGACCGCCGAGACCGCCAGTTCCTTGGTGATGGTCAGCGCGGTGACGATCGCCGCCCGCTCCAGCGCCTGTTCGGTGCCCGGCGGCAGGTCCTCGGAGCGCCGGTAGGCCACGATCCGGCCGTGATCGACCCCGCCGGCCACGATCGAGGTCATCGCCAGCCGGCCGCCTGGCTCGTCCTCCCGCGCCGGTTGCCGGCCGATCCGCAGCCGCTCGACCAGCAACCGGCCGCTGCTGTCGAACAGAGCGGCCTGCTCGATGCCCTGGCGGTGCCCGGGAGCGCCCTCCTCGGCCAGCACCCGGCCGTCCGGCGTGCTGATCAGCAGCACGCAGTCCAGCAATCGCGACACCTCGTCGGCGATCTGGGGCAGACCACCGCCACCGAGCACGATCGTCGCGATCGCCTGGTGCAGCGCGTCCGCCTGGGCCAGCACCTGGTTCTGGCGGTTCACCAGCAGCCCGTAGACGGTCGCCAGCACCTCGTCGAAGGCCACCCCGTCGGCCAGCCGAAGCACCGGGAAGCCGAACTCGTCGGCCAGCGCGAGCACCGGCCCCGGCAGCGGGTCGGGTCCCGGCGCGACGGCGATGCCGGGGGCCTGCCGGGCGTCCAGGTCCCGCACCAGGGTCAGCAACTGGCCCACCGGGTCGCCGCCCGCGTCCCGGCTCAGCGCGGCGGTGGTGCTCAGCAGCAGCTCGTCGGGCCGGACCCACGGCAGGAAGTCGGGCACGTCGAGGACGGTGACGCCGCGCACCACCCGGTCCAGGCCTGAACGACCGGCCAGCACCACGGTGTCGGCCAGGCCTGGTGCCGCCAACAGCTCCGCCACGCTGAGCCCAGCCGTGGCAGCCGCTGGCATATTGCGTAGGTTGTGAGCCTGATGGTTGGCAACAGTAACCATCGGCAGAAGGTAGCTCACTGATTACGTTCCAGCCAGGGCGCTGAGCAGATCGGTGCAGATCATCGTCGGCGAACCCGGCTGGGGTGCCGCTGACGCGTCCGGCTGGGAGGCTGCTGATGAGTTCGGAACGGGTACTGCTGCGCCGGGGCCGCTACGCCGACTCGGTGACCCTGCTGCAGGTCAGCCGCCAGGTCGGCCAGGCCGCCGGGGTGCACGCCGCGATGGTCGGGATGGCCACCGAGCTCAACCTCGAACTGCTGGCCGGCATGGGCTTCGATCCCCCCGGCGGCGGCTCGCCGAACGAGCTGTTCATCGCCGTCCGGGGTGCCGACCAGCAGGCCGTCGAGGCCGCCGCGGCGCTGGCCGACCAGCTGCTCGACGAGCCGCGGCCGCGCTCGTCC